>JBKOVQ010000154.1:0-7551 GCA_046723985.1 Actinomycetota bacterium
TCAGGCCACCCCGTATCCGAGCGTGGGGGAACCCATGGTTCCCCCACGGACCCCCTCCTTCGCCGACGCGACTGACGAGCCGTGCGTGCGCGCCGGCGAGAGCGCGGTCTCGCCTCCGCGCGCAATTGGTGGCGTTGCAAAGAGTGCAAAGACCTAACCTCGCCGAGGTACGACCACGACAACCACCCCGTATCCCAAGATCGAGCTGCACGTTCACTTGGAGGCCACCATCCAGCCCGAGACCCTGCTCGCGATCGCCAAACGCAACGGGGAAGTGCTCCCGGCCGACACGGTCGAGGGGCTGCGTGAGCTCTACCGCTTCCGCGACTTCGACCACTTCATCGAGATCTGGATCCTGACCACCAACTGCCTGCGCACCGAGGCCGACTTCCGGCAGGTCGTGGTCGACTACGCCGCCGAGGCGAAGCGGCACGGCGCGGTCTACTTGGAGGCGATCTTCTCCCCGATCGAGCGCACCTGGCGCGGCGTCTCCTGGGACGAGATCCTCACGGGTTACTGCGACGGTGCCCAGGAGGCGCTCGAGCTGCACGGCGTCGAGGTGCGGCTGAACCCGGACATCACCCGGAGCGCCCCGATCGAGGACGCGTTCACGCTCGTCGAGAACGCGGCGAAGTACCGCGACCGCGGGATCGTCGCCGTCGGCCTCGGCGGCGAGGAGGCGCACTACCCGAACGCGCTGTTCGCGCCCGCGTTTCGGGCGGCGCGCGAGGCAGGCCTCGGCTCCGTACCGCATGCCGGCGAGGTGGTCGGGCCGGAGTCGGTCCGGAGCGCCCTCGACCTGCTCGAACCGGACCGCATCCGGCACGGCTTCCGCGCGATCGAGGACCCGGCGCTCGTCCGCGAGATCGCCGACCGCGGTCTCGTCCTCGACGTGACGCCGATCTCGAACGTGCGCACCGGCGCGGTCCGCTCACTGGAGGAGCACCCGCTGCCGGCGCTCGTCGCCGCGGGCGTGCGGTGCTCGGTCTCGACCGACGACCCGGTGATGTTCGACACCGACCTGACGCGCGAGTACCAGGCGGCCGAGCAGCTGGGCCTGGAGCCGAGGTTGCTGTACGAGAACGCGCTCGCCGGCGCGCTCTGCGAAGAGGACACGAAGTCCCGGCTCGCGGCGATCGCCGAGGCGTACGACTGGGAATCGGTCGCGGCCGAAGCCCGGTAGGCTGTTCGCTCGACATGGCACGGGCTGCGGCAAAACGCCGTCCTCCTGCGCGCCGTCACGACGCGGGCCGGAAGCACAAGGACTCCGGCGGCCAGCGCTACGAGGACACCCTGTTCTTCAACCGGCTGCGCACGCACGCCAAATGGGTGTTCGTGCTGCTGATCATCGTGTTCGGCCTCGGCTTCGTGCTCCTCGGCGTCGGCTCCTCCGGCCTCGGCCTCGGCGACATCTTCAGCGGGATCCGCAGCGGCGGCGGCAACCCGTCGATCGACAAGCCGCTCGAGGCGACCCAGGAGAACCCGAAGAACGCGAAGGCCTGGAAGGACCTGGCGACCGCCTACGACGCGAAGGGCGACTACGCCGGTGGGCTGTCGGCCTGGCAGCAGTACACGCAGCTGCGCCCGAAGGACATCGACGGGCTGAACGCGCTCGCCCAGGACCTCGGACAGCAGCTCCAGACCCAGGCGGCCGAAGCGCAGGCGGCCCAGGCCGAGGTCCAGCAGACGCAGGCGACGGACCTCGGGCCGAGCTCGACCTCCCCACTCGGCCAGGCGCTCGGCAGCCTCTCCGATCCGCTCGACCAGTCGCAGTCGAGCGACGCGAGCTCGCGCTACCAGACCGCGCTCGGCGCCTACCAGCAGACGGCGTCGCAGCTGGTCGCCACGTACCAGAAGAACGCCAAGCTCCAACCTGCCGACCCGGGTGTTCGGCTCCAGCTCGCCCAGGTGGCCGAGAGCATCGGCGACGCCTCCGCGGCAATCGCCGCGTACAAGGAGTTCATCAAGCTCGCGCCCGACGACGCCTCCGCTCCCCAGGCGAAGGCGAGGATCAAGGCGCTCGAGAAGCAGCTCGCCGGGTCCTCCTCGTCGGCGCAGGGTTAGACTCCTGCACGCACCGGAGAGGGATTCGCTCTCGTACCGCGAGCTCGAGGGGACGCCGTGAACGTCGCTTTCAAGGGGTCGAAGCAGCGCCGCGCCCAGGCATTAGCTGCCACATTCGCCCTCGTACTCGTCTCCTCCGGGTGCGGGACAGGCGGTGTCCAGAGCGGCGCGGCCGACCGGGCGAACGGCAAGCAGCTCTTCGTCCAGAAGTGCGGTAGCTGCCACACGCTCGCCGACGCCGGCACGCAGGGCACGATCGGCCCGAACCTCGACGACGCGTTCGCCGGTCCCCGTGACCAGGGCTTCAAGGAGTCGAGCATCCGCAACGTCGTCCACGACCAGATCCTCTACCCCGTCACGAACCCGTCCGGCCTCGACGTCGGCCTGAACGGGGTCCAAAAGAAGGTCACCGGGATGCCGGCCAAGCTCGTCACCGGCGACGACGCCAACGACGTCGCCGCCTACGTGGCCTCCGTCGCCGGGCTCCCTGGGACGACGACCGGAGCAGCGCCCACTCCACCACCGCCGCCTTCGGCGACGACGACCCAGGCGTCCACGACGCAGGCGACGACCACCGCCGCCGGTGGCGGCGGCAATCTCGTCGCCCAGGGCAAGAACGTCTTCGAGACCGCCGGCTGCACGAGCTGCCACACGCTCGAGGACGCCGGCTCGACCGGCACCGTCGGCCCGAACCTCGACGACGCGAAGCCGCCGAAGTCGCTCGTCGTCGACCGGGTGACGAACGGCAAGGGCGTGATGCCCTCGTTCAAAGGTCAGCTGACCCCGCAGGAGATCGCGGCCGTCGCCGCCTACATCTCCGCCGTCGCCGGCAAGTAGCCGTGACGGCGACCTGTGGCCCTTGCCGCTCGCGCGGGGACGCGTCTACCCTGGACTCGTGAGCCTTCGCGTCCGCCGGCATTCGAACGAGCGTCTCGTCGTGCTCGCCGGGCTGGGCGTGGCATCGGCGCTCTGTGTCGGTCTCGAGCTCTACCGGGAGGAACACTACGGCGCCTTCGGGTTCCGCTTCCTGATCTGGAACCTGATCCTCGCCTGGATCCCGCTCCTGCTCGCCCTGCTCGTCTACGACCGCTACCGGCGAGGAACCCCGCTGCTCGTGCTCGCCCCGGCGCTCGCGCTCTGGCTCCTGTTCCTGCCGAACGCGCCGTACATCGTCACCGATTTCGTCCACCTCTCGGCCCGGTCGCCGGCGCCTCTGTGGCTCGACGGCGTCGAGCTATCCGCCTTCGCGTGGACGGGGATGCTGCTCGGCTTCGTCTCGCTCTACCTCGTGCACGCCGTCGCGCGTCACCGGTTCGGCCCGGCGCCGAGCTGGGTCGGCGTCCTCGGTGTGCTCGGCCTGGTCGGCGTCGGCGTCTACCTCGGGCGGGTGAAGCGCTGGAACAGCTGGGACCTGCTCACCCAGCCCGGCGCCCGCCTCACACAGCTCCACGCCCACCTCGACGACCCGGCCTCCCTGTCCCGCGCCGCCGCGATCTCGCTCGCGGTCACGTGCCTGCTCGCCGCCGCCTATCTCGTCTTCTACGTGCTGATGGCCGTGCGTTTCGATGCCCGGCGAACGGCCGACTGAGAGCGGATCGGGAATAGGTCTCGGACGGGCGGGTATACCGCTCGCATGCCAACTGCCGAAAGATCCGCGCGGCGCCTGACCGCTCTGCGCGACGCGCACGGGTACGTGGTCGAGTCCCCGTACGGCGACGTCGGGGAGGTGGAGGAGGTCTGGCTCGACCGCGACGGACCCTGTGCGCTGGCGGTGAGGGTCAAGGACGGTCGCCGTGCGCTGCTGCTCGACCGTGACGTCGTCGCGGTCGATCGGGAGCATCACTGGGTCGTCGTGCCCGAGGACGCGCACCTCCTCGAGCTCGACCCGCCGCGACTGACCGCGGACGGCGGGGTGCCGACCGCCTCGTGGTCGACGACCGGAAACGAAGTTGCGATCGCTCCACCCGAGCCGGCCACGGGCCGCGCCACGCTCCACGCGGAGCGGATGACCGCCGAACGGCCGCTCTGGCAGATGGTCGCGATCCTCTACTTGGCGCTGCTGATGATCGTCGGGTTCGTGATCGCGCTCACGTTCACCGTCGCAGCGCTTGCCTAGACCGATTCGCCGACGGTTGTCGCGGCCTCGGCTTCGAGATCGACCACCACATGCGTGATCGGGACGGCGAACCGCTCACGGGCGCCGGAGACGACGCCGCGCTCGAGCCAGTTCGAGCGACCCTCGGGATGGGTCGAGATGATGATCTCGTCCGGCCCGAACGTCCTCAGCGCGTCCTCGATCGCCTGGAGCGGATCCGGGTCGCCGACCTCGCCGCGCGCGTCGATGCCGAGCCGGCCCAGCTCGCGCAGGCTGCGGTCCAGGCGCTCTCGGGCATCCGCACGCGCCCCGTCCTCGTCGGACGCCCAGTGCTTGAGCGGCGTGTTCAGCGCCGGGCACACGACCAGCACGTGCGAGCGGTGACCCTCGGTCGCGGTGCGGATCTGAGACCGGAGCGCGACGCCTGCGACGGTCTCGTTCGCGATCACGAGGATCCGCCGCTCGTCCTCCTCCCCACGGCGCCTCGGCACCGTGGCGGGCGGCCGCTCGTGCAGCTCCCGTCTGAAGAACCAGACGCCGACCACGACCGAGAGCACGAGGAAGACCCCGAGCCCCCACCAGAACCCGCCGGCCGCGGCCGCGATCGCGATCGCCGCGAAGTAGACGGCCGTCCCGAGCACGAACCTGAACGCTTCGGCCTCGCTGCGGAACGGGTTCTTCATCTGCGCCTCTCTTTCCCCCCGGCGCCGGGGTGTACTCAGATGATGTAGACGGTCGTGTAGACCACGATCCACATTACGTCGACGAAGTGCCAGTAGATCCCCGGGATCTCGACTCCGTGATGGTGCTCCGGCGAGTAGTGGCCGCGGAAGGCCCGGATGGTCGCGACCAGGAGCAGCGTCAGGCCGATGAACACGTGCGCCCCGTGCAGCCCGGTCAGGCAGAAGAAGACGGTCGTGAACGCGTTGTCCCGCGGCGCGAACCCGATCCGCGCGTACTCGATGATCTGCGTCGCGAGGAAGGTGAAGCCCATCATGAAGGTGAGGACGAGCCCGGCCTCCAGGCCCGCGCGGCTGCCGCGCTTGATCGAGGTCAGGGCCCAGTGCATCGTGAAGCTCGACGTGACGAGGATCGCGGTGTTGACGCCCGCGACGAAGACCGGGAGATGGAATCCCGCGGGCGGCCACTCGGGCGGGTTGTTGACGACACGGACGAAGAAGTACGCCGTGAAGAAGGAGCCGAAGAGCATGACCTCCGAGGCGATGAACAGGAGCATCCCGAGCACGCGCGCGTCGACGCCCGAGCTGACGTTCGCGGCAGGCGGGCCGTGGTGTTCCTGCCCGAAGTCGTGAGCTTCTGCGTGCGAAGTCATGCGGTGACCGGTGCCGCCTCGGGCTCGACCTCGACGTGCTCGACCGGCAGCCCGGTCGAGTCGCGAAGCCGAGTGACGACGTCCTTCCGCAGCCAGCTCGAGCGCGCCTCGCCGGGGAAGGTGGAGACGATGATCTCGTCCACCCGCTCGTCGTAGACGGCGTGCATCGCCGCCGTGTAGGGATCCGGGTGAGCGATCTGGCCGTGCGCATCGATCCCGGCTCCCCGCAGTGCCGCGAGCGCCCGCCGAAGGCGCCGCTCCGCGTCAGGGTGGCCGTGCATCGCCGGATCGCTCTGCGGGCAGATCAGCATGAAGCTCGCCGGAGGCTCCCTTGCCGCCCGTTCCTTGATCGTCCGCAGCAGTGCCTCGCCGAGCACGGTCTCGTTCGCGATCACGAGCACGTTCGCCGGGCCTCCCTGGCGCGAGAGATCGACGACGACGTGCTCGACCGGGATGGCGCCGGCGACTGCGCGGATCCGCTCGACCACGTCGCGCCGCAGCCAACCGGACTTCTGCTCCGGGTGGGTCGAGACGACGATCTCGTCGACCGGCGGCTCGAGCTGCGCGAGCGCATCGCGCACGGCGGCGACCGGATCGGCGTCGACGACGAAGCCGTCGGCCGAGATGCCGGCGGCGCGCAGATCGTCGAGCGCCTTGTCCAGCCGCCTCCGGGCCGCCGCCCGGCGCGTGTCCTGGTAGACCACGTAGCCCTCCCGCGGCGCATTCACGGGGCAGACCACGGTCACCTGGTCGGCGCCGTGCCGGACGACCGCCTCGGTCAGCTCCTCGCCGGCGACGGTCTCGTTCGCCACGACCAGCAGGTGGCTCACGTGTGTACCTCTTCGTGCTCGATCGTGCGGTCGCCGTTGAAGACCGCGTGCTGCGCATCCGGAACGCCGTACTCGTATGGGTTGCCGACCACCTGCGGCAGCTCGTCGAAGTTGAAGTACGGCGGCGGCGACGAGACCTGCCACTCGAGCGTCTTCGCGCGCCACGGGTTCGGCGGAGCCTTCGGGCCGCGCACCCAGCTGACGATCATGTTGTAGAGGAACACCACGATCGAAACGCCCAGGAAGAACGAGGCGATCGAGATCACCATGTTCCAGTCGGCGAAGCGGGGAGCGTAGTCGGACACGCGGCGCGGCATCCCCTGCGTCCCGATCCAGTGCATCGGGAAGAAGGTGACGTTGAAGCCGACGAAGGTCATCCAGAAGTGCAGCTTCCCGAGCCGCTCGTCGTACATGCGGCCGGTCATCTTCGGGAACCAGTAGTAGATCCCGGCGAAGATCGTGAACAGCGACCCGCCGAAGAGGACGTAGTGGATGTGCGCGACGACGAAGTACGTGTCGGACACGTGGATGTCGATCGGCACGGCGGCGAGATAGATCCCGGAGAGGCCGCCGATCACGAACATCGAGACGAAGCCGAGCGCGAACAGCATCGGGGTGGTGAAGTGCACCCGTCCTTCCCAGATCGTCGCCAGCCACGAGAACACCTTGATCCCGGTCGGGACGGCGATGATCATCGAGGTGACCATCATCGGGATGCGCAGCCAGGGCGCGACGCCCGCGACGAACATGTGGTGCGCCCAGACGGAGAAGCCGAGGAAAAGGATCGCCAGCAGCGACAGCGCCATCAGCCGGTAGCCGAAAATCGGCTTCCGCGCCATGACGGCGATCACCTCCGAGGCGATGCCGAAGCCGGGCAACATCATGATGTAGACGGCCGGGTGCGAGTAGAACCAGAAGATGTGCTGGTAGCCGAGCACGTAGCCGCCGTTCGCGGCGTTGAAGAAGTTCGTGTGCATGATCCGGTCGAACATCACGAAGAACTGCGATCCGGCGATGAAGGGCGTCGCGATCACGACCAGCAGTGATGTGGTGAAGTTCGCCCAGACGAGCAGCGGCATGCGCCAGAAGGTCATCCCCGGCGCGCGCATCGTGATGATCGTGACCAGGAAGTTGAGCGCGGTCATGATCGAGGACGCACCGGCCCACTGGACGCCCATGTTGAAGAACACCGTCCCCAGCGGCGAGCTCTCCGACAGCGGGCTGTAGCC
>JBKOVQ010000163.1:0-5879 GCA_046723985.1 Actinomycetota bacterium
GCTGAAGAGCCGCGCGCGCGAGTCCGTCCAGGAGCTGGCCGGTGAGCTGATCGGCCTCTACGCTCGCCGGCAGACCTCCCCTGGCGTCGCCTTCGACCTCTCCGGCGAGTGGCTCGAGCGGCTCGAGGCCGCGTTCCCCTATCGCGAGACCGAGGACCAGCAGCGGGCGATCGAAGCGGTGAAGGAGGACCTGGAGACGCCGTCGCCGATGGACCGCCTCGTGTGCGGGGACGTCGGCTTCGGCAAGACGGAAGTGGCCGTGCGCGCCGCGTTCGCCGTGGCGCTGAACGGCCGCCAGACGCTGATGCTCGTCCCGACGACCGTGCTCGCCCAGCAGCACTGGAACACGTTCCGCGAGCGCTACCGAGACTTCCCCGTGCGGGTCGAGATGATCTCCCGATTCCGCAAGCCCGCCGAGGCGAAGGCGGTCCTGCGGGAGTTCGCCGAGGGCAGGGTCGACGTGCTGCTCGGGACACACCGCATCCTCTCCCGCGACGTCATCCCCAAGACCCTCGGGCTCGTGATCGTCGACGAGGAGCAGCGATTCGGCGTCGCCCAGAAGGAGCTGCTTCGCTCGCTGAGGCTCGAGGTCGACGTCCTCGCCCTGACCGCAACCCCGATCCCGCGCACGCTGCACATGTCGCTTTCGGGGCTGCGCGACATCTCCCTGATCGAGACGCCGCCGGAGGGGCGCCGGCCGATCCGGACGCACGTGGGTGAGTACGACGAGGAGCAGGTGAAGCTGGCACTCGAGCGCGAGCACGCGCGGGGCGGGCAGTCGTTCTATCTGCACAACCGGGTGGAGACGATCGAGGAGGCGGCGACGCGGCTTCGCGAGCTCGTGCCGGAGCTTCGCATGCTGGTCGCGCACGGCCAGATGAAGGAGCGGGAGCTCGAGGAGCGGATGATGCAGTTCCTCGCCGGGGACGCCGACGTCCTGGTCTCGACGACGATCATCGAATCGGGCCTCGACATCCCGCAGGCGAACACGCTGATCGTCGAGCGCGCCGACCTGCTCGGGCTGGCGCAGCTGTACCAGATCCGCGGCCGCGTGGGGCGCTCGGATGTCACCGCGTTCGCCAACCTGTTCTACCCGGCCGCGTCCGAACTGACCGCGGAGTCCCGAGCTCGCCTCGCGACGCTCGCCGACCACACGGAACTCGGCGCCGGCTTCGCGATCGCGATGCGCGACCTCGAGATCCGCGGCGCGGGCGAACTGCTCGGCGCCGAGCAGTCGGGACACGTTGCGGCGGTCGGCTTCGAGCTCTACGTCGAGCTGCTGAACGAGGCGGTCGCGGAGCTGTCGGGGCAGAGGCGGGTCGCCGCGCGGCCGGTGCGGATGGACGCCCGAGTCGACGCCTACGTCCCGGCCTCATACATCGGCTCGGAGGCGCTGAAGATCGACCTCCACCGGCGCCTGGCGCTCGTCGAGGACGAGGACGAGCTACGCGAGCTGCGGGCCTCGGTCGAGGACCGCTACGGCGAGCTCCCGGAGCCGGTCGAGAACCTGTTCGCGATCCAGGAGGCGAAGCTGAAGGTCGCACAGGTGGGAGCCGAGTACCTCGTGTACCGCGGCGGCCGGATCGCGGTCGGCCCGCTCGTGCTGGGCTCGGACGAGCTGCGCGAGCTCCGTGACCGAGCGGCGACCGCCGTTTACACGACCGGCAAACACGAGGTGGCGATGCGCCAGGACGACTTCCGCGGCGCCCTCCGTCTGGTCGACGCGATCGTCGAAGCGAGGCAAGCCGCCTAACCTTACGGTGCCTGAGGCTCGCTGCTACCCTGGCACCGGCTCAATGCCGCGCTTTTTTTTGGTCCTGCTCACCCTGCCGCTCCTCCTTCTGGCCGCCGCGTGCGGCGGCGGGGGTAGTTCCTCGTCCGTGTCCAGCGGGGACGCGGCGATCGTCGACGGCGAGCGCATCACACAGGCCGAAGTCGACCACCAGTTGCAGGAAACCGCCTGCCGCAACAAGGCCCAGAAGAAGGCTTTTCCGAAGGCGGGGTCGACGGAGTACCAGACCCTCCAGAAGCAGATCGTCCAGTCCCTCGTGCAGCGGATCCAGCTCGAGCAGCAGGCCCCGAGCCTGAAGGTGTCGGTCTCCGACAAGCAGGTGGAGGACCAGCTGAAGAACATCAAGAAGCAGTACTTCGGCGGCAGCGAGAAGACGTACCAGGCTGGGCTGAAGACGCAGTGCACCACAGACGCCGAGGTGCGCGACATTGTGCACGCGAACCTGCTCTCGAACGGGATCTACAAGAAGCTCACCGCCGACGCGAAGGTCACGCCTGCCGAGGTCCGCACCTACTACGATTCGCACCGCGAGGTCTACACGACCCCGCAGTCACGTGTCGTCAGCCACATCCTCGTGAAAGACAAGGCGCTGGCGGACAAGCTGTACGCCCAGCTGAAGAAGAGCCCGGACGACTTCGCGAAGCTGGCGAAGAAGTACTCCAACGACCCGGGCTCCAAGGCGAACGGCGGGCAGTTGACGATCACCCGAGGCCAGACGGTGCCCCAGTTCGACCGGGTCGCCTTCGAGCTCCGGACGGGCCAGCTGTCGAACCCCGTGCACACGCAGTTCGGCTGGCACATCATCCACGCCGACAAGCCGGCGAAGCCGCGTCAGTCGACGCCGTTCTCGCAGGTGAAGGGGTCGATCGAGCAGCAGCTCCTGCAGCAGAAGCGCAGCGCCGCGCTGCAGAAGTGGCTCGACGGGCTCAACAAGGAGTACGCCGGCAAGATCAAATACGCCGCCGGGCTCGCCCCGCCGCAGACGACCACCTCAGCGGCCACGACCACCGGTTGAGAGACGAAGCCGAGCACAAAGGCGACAGCGAAGCTGGCGACCCTGGTGCGAGGCGATGTCGTGGCGCCGCAGGCGGCAGCCTCGAACGAGCTCTCCTCGATCTCCAGGAGCTGACCGAGCGCCTGCGGCGTGACTGCCCGTGGGACCGGGAGCAGACCGCTCTGACGATCGTCCCGCACACGGTCGAGGAGGCGTACGAGGTCGCCGAGGCGGCGCTCGGCGACGATCCACACAAGCTGGTCGACGAGCTCGGCGATCTCCTGTTCCAGGTCTACTTCCTGGCCCTGCTCCTGGCGGAGCAAGGGCAAGGCGATCTGGAGGCGGTCGCCCGGAACGTGCACGAGAAGCTCGTGCGGCGACATCCCCACGTGTTCGGGGACGCGCAGGCCACGAGTGCCGGCGCCGTGCGGAAGCGCTGGGACGAGATCAAGCGGGAGCAGGAAGGGCGGGCGGGCGTCTTCCACGACGTTCCCGAGGCGCTGCCTGCGCTGCTGCACGCGCGCAAGGTCCAGCGGCGGGCAGCCTCGGTGGGCTTCGAATACCCGGACGTCGAGGGCGCGCTCGCCGACCTGGAGGACGAGCTCGTGGAGCTGAAGGCTGAGCTCGCCGACGGGTCCGACGAGCGTCGCGCCGACGAGCTAGGCGACCTCCTGTTCGCCTGCGTGAACGTCGCCCGCCGCCTGAACGCCGATCCGGAGCTCGAACTGCGGCAGGCGACGGCCCGCTTCGTCGCCCGCGTCGAGGAGGCTGAGCGGCTCGCAGCACGCGACGGCTATTCGTGGACCGAGCTCGATCTCGCCGACCAGGACCGCTACTTCGACCTCGCCAAGGAGACCGAATGACCGCCATTGCCGACGTCCACGCGCGCCAGATCTTCGATTCGCGCGGCAACCCGACAGTCGAGGTCGATGTCAGGCTGACCTCGGGCGCGCTCGGCCGCGCTGCCGTCCCTTCCGGGGCATCGACTGGCGTCCACGAGGCGGTCGAGCTCCGCGACGGGGGCGCCGCCTACGGTGGCAAGGGCGTGACGCGGGCCGTCGCGAACGTCGAAGGGGAGATCGCCGAGGCGGTCCGGGGCCTCGACGCCGCCGATCAGGCCGGCCTCGACAAGGTGCTCGTGGAGCTCGACGGGACACCGAACAAGGGGCGACTCGGCGCGAACGCAATCCTCGGCGTCTCGCTCGCCGCGGCGAAGGCGTCGGCCGCGGCCGCAAGCGTCTCGTTCTTCCGCTACCTCGGCGGCGAGGAGGCGCGGGTGTTGCCGGTGCCGTTGATGAACGTGATCAACGGCGGCGCTCACGCGGACAACGCGATCGACCTCCAGGAGTTCATGGTCGTGCCCGCGGGCGCCTCCAGCTTCACGGAGGCAATGCGGATCGGGACCGAGGTCTACCACTCGCTCAAGAAGGTGCTCCACGAGCGCGGCCTCTCGACCGCGGTGGGAGACGAAGGCGGCTTCGCGCCCGATCTCGCGTCGTCCGAAGAGGCTATCGGGGCGATCCTCGAGGCGGCCGAGCGCGCCGGTCACCGGGAGCGTGTGGCGATCGCGCTCGATCCGGCCTCGACGGAGTTCTTCGCGGACGGGATCTACCGCTTCGAGAACCGCGAGGCGGACGGTGCTGCGATGGCCGACTTCTATGCCGGGCTCGCAGATCGCTTCCCCGTCGTCTCGATCGAGGACGGCGTCGCCGAGGACGACTGGGCCGCCTGGCGTGTGCTGACCAAGCGGCTTGCCAACCGTGTCCAGCTCGTCGGCGACGACCTGTTCGTCACCAACGTCGAGCGCCTCCAGCGCGGCATCGACGAGAGGGTCGGGAACGCGATCCTCGTCAAGGTCAATCAAATCGGGACGCTGACCGAGACGCTGGACACGATCAGGCTCGCGGGGTCGAGCGGTTACGCGGCAGTGATCTCGCACCGCTCCGGCGAGACCGAGGACACGACGATCGCGGACCTCGCGGTGGCCACGGGCGCCGGGCAGATCAAGACGGGCGCGCCTGCCCGGAGCGACCGGGTCGCGAAGTTCAATCAGCTGCTCCGGATCGAGGAAGAGCTCGGCCCGCGCGCCGAGTACCTGGGCTGGGCAGCGTTCTCTAGGTGACGGCGCCCGCGATGTCGGCGCAGTTCGCTCCGGCCGGATCGCATCGCTGCCACTGATAGCCGAAGCTCGTCGGGTTGCCCGTCCACGTCCCGGTCGAAGCGCTCAACGTCTGGCCCACCCTCGGCGTGCCGCTGATCGTCGGCGGCGCGGTGTTCGCCGGGGCGCCGACCACCGGCGTCGTGGGAGCGGAGAGGGCATGGCCGGCTCCGATGGAGTTCCTCGCCGGGACGGCGACGCGCGGCGTCGATCCGGCGTCGGCGGCCGCAACCGTGAGCCCCTCGCGGTCGTGCCGCCGCCCCATCGAGGTTGCCTCGGAGATCCCGAGGGCGCTCCGCGGAAGACCGCCAGCGAGCAGCGTGTTGATCACGCGGTCGACGCGGACGAAGGTGAGCAAAGCCCTGATCTCGCCGGCCTTGGTGCCGAACCGGATGGTGACCTCCAGAGCCTGGTCGCCGGCCGGGATCTTTACCGGCTTGCCCACGCGGACGTACGTTGGTCGAAACCCCCGTCCGTCGCCGCCGAGGCCAGGTCCTTCGAATCGAGCAACCCGAGCCCGAGGGGGATCGCCGCCATGAAGAGCTTGGCTTCCGCCGCATGGGCGGTGATGCTGACGCAGGCCGCGGGCGCAATCCGAGACTCGACGAACGCCCGGGACGATGCCGCTAATCTGGGCGAAATGGCCGCCGTCGCCCCCCGGCGTACGAAGATCCTCGCCACGATCGGCCCCGCCAGCGGTTCTCCGGAGCGGCTGGCCGAGCTGGCTGCGGCCGGAATGGACGGCGCCCGCCTGAACTTCTCGCACGGGTCGCACGATCAGCACCGCGAGCGCGCGGAGTCGGCCCGCGCCGCCGCCGCCGAGGCGGGACGGCCGCTCGCACTCGTCGCCGACCTCCAGGGGCCGAAGCTCAGGCTGGGCGACCTGCCGGAGCCCAGGACGCTCACACGCGGCGAGGAGGTCGTGATCGCGGCAG
>JBKOVQ010000101.1:0-13602 GCA_046723985.1 Actinomycetota bacterium
CTCTGGTACTCTGATCCATGCCGAGGGGCACTATCCCCGAACGGGCGTTGCTCGTCAGAACGGTCCACCAGGACCCGGGCGCGCCGGCCGTGGCAGGCGGCGGGAGAAACCTTCGGCTGACAGATCGGTTGTCCGTCAGCCAAAGGAGCCCCGTGAATCTCAATCAAGCCAGCTTCAGCACCAAGGCCCGTACCTGGGTCCTCCTCGCCGGCCTCACCGCCCTGTTCATCGGAGTCGGTTGGGCGATCGGCGGAGCGGCGCTGTGGTTCTTCGTCCTCTTCTCCGTCTTCATGAATCTGGCCGCTTACTTCTGGTCGGACAAGTTCGCGATCCGGGCTGCCCGCGCGCAGGAGGTGTCCGAAGCCGAGGCGCCGGAGCTGCACCGGCTGATCGACGAGCTCGCGCAGCTGTACGACGTGCCGAAGCCGCGCGTCTACCTGATCCCGTCGGACCAGCCGAACGCCTTCGCGACCGGGCGGAACCCGGAGCACGCAGCGGTTGCGGTCACCCAGGGGCTGCTCCGGTTCATGCCGCTCGACCAGGTTCGCGGCGTCCTCGCGCACGAGTTCTCGCACATCAAGAACCGGGACATCCTCGTGTCGTCGATCGCGGCGATGATCGCCGGCGCGATCTCGGCGATCGGGAACATCTTCTTCTTCATGAGCATCTTCGGCGACGACGACGACAACCCGCTCGGCGCGATCGGGTCGCTGCTGCTGATCATCGTCGCGCCGATCGCCGCGTCGCTGCTCCAGCTGGCGGTCTCGCGGCAGCGCGAGTACCTCGCGGACGCGACCGCGGCGCGGATGCTCGGGACCGGCGAGCCGCTCGCGCAGGCGCTCGAGAACCTCGAGCGCGGCCGGGAGGCGCTGCCGATGCAGGTCAATCCGGCGACCGAGACGCTCTACATCGTCAATCCGCTGAGCGGCAAAGGGATGGCCTCGCTGTTCGCCACGCACCCGCCGATCGAGGAGCGGATCGCGCGGCTGCGCGAGTACGACCGCACCCGCGGTCTGGCGTAGGACCAGGAATCGCGTCCGCGCCGCCGAACTCCGGTTCGGTGGCGCGGACGCAAGAGGCTCTCTACACGAACATCGACCTCGAGCTCTCGTGGTCCGAGCGCGACCTGCCCGAGCGCGAGCGCACGAAGCACGTCCATCGGCTCCACCCGTACCTCGGCAAGTTCATCCCGCAGCTGGTGGAGACGATGCTTGCACGGTACGTCCCGGCCGGCGGTCGCATGCTCGACCCATTTGCCGGCTCCGGAACGACCCTCGTCCAGGCGCTCGAGAGCGGCCACGACGCGACCGGCATCGACGTGGCTGCGTTCAACTGCCTGCTGATGCGGGTCAAGACCGCGCAGTACAACGAGTTTGTCCTCGAGCACGAGATCCGCGACGCTCTGGCTCGCCTCGGGTCTGTGGACAGCGCGTTGCAGGGACTGTCCCCAGGACGTGGCTACATCGGCCGCTGGTTCGCTCCCCGGGCCGCCCGCGAGTTGCTCGCCTTCCGCTCGATCGTCACGGAATATGCACACGCCGACGTCCTCCGCCTCGTCCTCGCCCGGGCGGCGCGCTCTGCGCGGCTGACGACTCACTTCGACCTCGACTTCCCGCGCGAGCCGCAGACCGGGCCCTACTGGTGCCACAAGCACAGGCGGGAGTGCCGTCCGGTCGACCGCGCCGGGCACTTCATCCGCCGATACGGCCTCGACACGCTCGCCCGGATCAAGGCCTTCGCTCGGGTCCGCGGGCGTGGTGTGGAGGCCGAGGTGATCCACGGCGACGCCCGGGAGCTCGAGCTCGACCGGCAATTCGACGCGGTCGTCACGTCCCCGCCCTACCCAGGCCTGATCGACTACCACGAGCAACAGCGTTACGCCTACGAGCTGCTCGATCTCGACGATTGTCGCGAGCTCGAGGTTGGCGCGGCTGCTGCGGGGACGAGCAAGAGAGCGCTCGTCGCCTACCAGGACGGGATCGTCGGCGTTCTCCTCAACGTCCGGGAGGCGCTTCGGCCCGGCGCGCCGGTCGCGATCGTCGTCAACGACCGACGCGACCTCTACCCGGAGATTCTCGAGCGGGCGGGACTACGGCTCGAGGAGCGACTGCGCCGGCACGTCAACCGGCGCACGGGCCGTCGCGCGGGCGAGTACTTCGAGGACGTTCTGGTCGCGCGCGTCTAGCGCCAGGAGCTCGGCGCCGGGAACGGCCTGAGGCCGCGCGTGGCCCGGGTGAGCGCGGACGTTCCGGGCAACGTGACCGTGCGCCAGTACGGCGCGATCGAACCGTACGGGTACACGTCCAGCTGCGTGACCAGCACGCGCCCGACTGACGGCGCGTAGACCAGCTTCCAGGTCGGCCGTCCGTTGTCGTACAGCGTCAGCCGGTAGAACGGAACGCGTCGAGGTGCCGGCAGCTGCTCGAACGCTGACTGTCCGCTCCAGTCGAGGAGGGCGGGGACCGAGGCGCCGCGAATCGAAGCACACCGATCGGCGCCAGACACCCGGGCGCGATCAGGCCCCTTCGCATCGGCAGAGGGCGACGCCGCGAGCACGACGGCTCCCAAGGTGGCGGCGAGGGCGATCCGGCTCACGTCACCCCAACGTACACCGCGCGAATCGTTCCGGTTCCGTCACAGACACGTGTGCCCGTCCTCGCTTCGATGGAGTCGTGCTCGCACGGATGCTCACCCACGCCCTCGTCGGCCTCGACGCGCGCCGGGTCGAAGTCGAGGCGCACGTCGAGCTCGGCCAACCGGCGTTTACGATCGTCGGTCTCGCCGACCGAGCCTGCCAGGAGGCGAAGCACCGGGTCCGGAGCGGGATCGCCTCCGCCGAGCTGTTCTGGCCCGCCCGCCGCATCACGGTGAACCTCGCGCCGGCCGGGCTCAAGAAGGAGGGCTCCGGATTCGACCTACCCATCGCTCTCGCGGTTCTCGGTGCCTCCCACCAGGTGCCGCCCGACCGGCTCGGCGCCCACGCGGCCTTCGGCGAGCTCGCCCTCGACGGACGCGTGCGGCCGGTCGGCGGTGTTCTCGCCGCCGCCGAAGGAGCCCGACGGGCCGGCCTCGACCGCCTGCTCTGCGCCGCCGAGTCCGCGGCCGAAGCAGCCCTCGCCGGGATCGAGCCCGTGCCGGTTCGCCACCTCGCGGAGGCAGCCGCGTATCTGCGCGGCGAGAGCGAGCCGGACCCGTACGAGCCTTGTGACAACGGAAACGCTCCGGCAGCGACCCATCCCGACCTCGCCGACGTCCGCGGGCAGGAGCGCGCCCGTCGCGCGCTCGAGCTCGCCGCTGCCGGAGGACACAACCTGCTCTTGGCCGGGCCGCCGGGGACCGGCAAGACGATGCTCGCGCGGCGGCTGCCCGGGCTCCTGCCACCGCTCGGGTCGGAGGAGGCGCTGGAGGTGACCCGCATCCACTCCGTCGCCGGGCTGTTGGCTCCGGATCACCCGCTCGTCCGCGATCCGCCGTTCCGTGCACCGCACCACAGCGCGTCGATGGCGGCGATCGTCGGCGGCGGCCGCGGCCCGCGGCCGGGAGAGGTCAGCCTGGCGCATCGCGGTGTCCTGCTCCTCGACGAGCTGCCGGAGTTCATCCGGCCTGCGCTCGAGGCACTCCGGCAGCCGCTGGAGGACGGCGTCGTCAGCGTGTCGCGTGCGGAGGGGAGAGCCGTGTACCCGGCTCGCTTCCAGCTGGTCGGCACGATGAACCTCTGCCCGTGCGGTGCCCGCGGCGACCCCGGCGTCGAGTGCTCCTGCTCCCCGCAACGGCTCGCGTCGTTCCGGGACAAGCTCTCCCGCGCGCTGCTCGACCGGTTCGACCTCGTCGTCACCGTCCCGCGCCCGCGTGCGGACGAGCTCGCGGCTGGTCCGTCCGAGGCGACGGCAGCGGTCGCGGAGCGTGTCGAGGCAGGTCGGAAGCTGCTCGCCGTCCACACGCCGAGGCGGACGCTGGAGGCCGACGAGCTGCTCGGCCGGGCAGTCGAACGGCTTCCGCTCTCGGGTCGCGGCCGCGCGCGCGTAGCGCGCGTTGCGCGCACAGCCGCCGCCCTTGCCGGCTCCGAGATGGTGAGGCCCGAGCACGTCGCCGAGGCCCTCGCGTACCGATCCCCGCGCGAGCTCGAGCCGCTGTGAGAGACGAAGCCATCAGCGAGCTCGCGCTGGCCGCCTTCGCGGCCGAGACCGGAAGCCACCTCGTCTCCGAGCCGCGTGACGCCCGATACGCGAGGTTCAGCGAGCACTTCGACGAGACTGCCTTCCGCAGCCGTCTCGCGGCGGCCGGAATCCGCTGGCTGCCGCGCTCCGATCCGAGCTTTCCCGCCGCACTGCGTTCGATCTTCGATCCGCCGCCTGGGCTCTTCCTCCGAGGGGCCGGTGAGGCGGCACTGCTCGACCGTCCCGCGGTCGGGATCGTCGGGGCCCGTGCGTGCTCGTCATACGGCTCACACGTCGCCCGGACCTTCGGCCGCGAGCTCGCCGCCGCCGGGCTCGTCGTTGTCTCCGGCCTGGCGCGCGGCGTGGACGGCGAGGCCCACCGCGGGGCCCTCGACGCCGGCGGCGAGACCGTCGCCGTGCTCGGCTGCGGCGTCGACCGCGACTACCCGGCTGTGCACCGGGAGCTCGCCCGCCGGATCTGCCTCGAAGGGCTCGTGGTCTCCGAATACGCGCCCGGAGTTGAGCCGGCTCCGTGGCGGTTCCCGGCCAGGAACCGCATCATCGCCGGCCTCGCTCAGGCGACCGTCGTCGTCGAGGCGCGGGAGCGGAGCGGCGCCCTGATCACGGCCGATCTCGCGCTCGAGGAGGGACGGGAGGTCTTCGCCGTGCCGGGCGAGATCACATCCGCGCTGTCCGCTGGATCGAACGGGCTCCTGCGTCAGGGAGCGACGGCGGTGACCTCCGCAGCGGACGTGCTGGAGGCATTCGGCCTCGTCCCGGTCGCGCCAGCGCAGCCTGCTCTCTCGCCGGCGGCCGAGCAGATCCTCGGACGCATCCGCGATGCGCCGGCGTCCGCCGACGAGCTCGTCCGCCTGCTCGGCCTCGACGCGGCGGCGGTGGCCGCCGCGCTCGCGGAGCTCGAGCTACACGAACTCCTTACGGAAGCTTCAGGGATTTTTCGGGGCGTGTCGCGACCATGAGCTCGTGCGCTTCCTCGCGATCGCCTCCTTGCTGCTCGCCGTGGCCGTCCCGGCCGCGGCGCCACTGGGCTGGCAGCGCACGTGAAGAACACACGAATGGGTGGATCGAGTCGCTTGCGATGGACGGCCCCCGCGTGGTCTACGCGGTGCGGGGCGGGGCAACCTGCACGAAGGTCTTCGTGTGGAACGTCCACACGCAGGCCGGCACGGTGGTGAGCGGACGAGGAACGTGCGGCGCCGACTCGACGGGTACCGGCGGCGGGGTCACCCAGATCGCGGTCGCGGGCACGAGGTTCGCCTGGATCGTCAACGAGGGCGGCAACACCGAGAGCAGCGACGATCTCTACACGGCCTCGTTGCCCGCGCCGCACGAGCGGCGGGTGGCGACGGCGTTCCGCACCGGCGACGTCGACGGCACGCTGACTGGGACGTGGGTGAGCGGTCTGGTCGGCGGGGGCGACCGGATTGCGCTGAACCGGGTCACCACCGACGGATCCGGAATGGTGGCGACGGCGGCGTTGCAGCGGCTCGATATCGGCCTGGCGACGATCGCTGCCGGCAAGGCCACGCTACGTGCCACGTCCCTCGATCAACACCGGGTCGCCGCCCTGCGCACGGATCAGAAGGTTGCGCTCTACGACACGGATTCGGGCCACCTGCTGCTGACGGTGTCGCCGAGCTCGGCGCGCGAAATCGCGCTCCGGCAGGACTTCGTCGTCGTCCTCACCCGGACGAGGACGATCGAGATCTTGAACGCGAGGACCGGCGCTCCGGTGGGCAACACCGTCAAGGGGATCAGGGACCTCGGTAATCTCGCCTTCGTCCCGATGGGCAAGGCGACCTCCCTCCTCAGCTGACCTCCTACTGGCTGGACGAGCCGGCGCCGCCGGTTCCGGCGCGGCGTCTCGCCGGAACCCCTGACGTCGTCGTCGTCGGCGGCGGGGTGACCGGGTGCGCGGCGGCGCTGCGGCTCGCCCAAGCCGGCCTCGAGGTTCGGCTGGACGATGCGCGCGAGATCGCGGGCGGCGCGAGCGGGCGGAATGGCGGCTTCGCGCTCCGCGGCGCCGCCGCCCCGTTCGACGTCACCGCCGAGGCGATCGGCCGCGAGCACACCGTCTGGCTCTGGCGGCAGACCGAAGTCGCGCTGGACCGGCTCGAGGGCCTCGCCGGCGATGCGTTCGTCCGGTCGGGAAGCCTCCGCCTCGCCGCGGACGACGGGGAGCGCGACGAGCTCGCCGCCGAGCTGGCCGCTCTCCGCGCCTCCGGGTTCGCGGCAGAGTGGATCGAGGAGCCGCTCGAGGGACGATTCCGCGCCGCGATTCTCCACCCGTCCGACGCGGCACTCCAGCCCGCCCGCTGGGTCCGTCGCCTGGCCGTGCTGGCGGCCGAGGCCGGCGTCGAGATCCGCGAGCGCAGCCGCGTCGAGTCGCTGGCCGAGGTCGAAGCGGAGCAGGTGCTCGTGGCCACGGACGGCTACCCGAGCGGATTGCTGGGCGAGATCGAGGGGCTGATCGTCCCGACCCGCGGCCAGATGATCGCAACGGAGCCCGTCGCTGAACGGCTCTTCGACCGTCCTCACTACGGTCGGCACGGGTTCGACTACTGGCAGCAGACGCCAGACGGCCGGATCCTCGCCGGCGGCTTCCGCGACTCCGCGCTGCACGAGGAGTTCACCACGGAGGAGGTGACGACGGCGACGATCCAGAGTGCGCTCGAGTCTTTCGTCGCCGATCTGGTCGGCCGGCCCCTGCGCGTCGACTACCGCTGGGCGGGGCTCTTCGGGCTGGTGATGGACTTCCTGCCGGTCGTCGGCCGCGTCCCAGGAGAGACGAAGGTGTGGGTCGCGGGCGGCTACTCCGGTCACGGCAACGTCCTCGGCCTGCTCTGCGGCGACCTGGTCGCCGAGGCGATGCTCGGTCGCCCGGTGCCTGAGCTCGAGCTCTTCGACCCGACCCGGTTGTTCGGCTAGATGCGGCGCCGGCGGGCGCGGCCCGTCGGCGCCGCATGACCGTCGATCAGAAGCTGCCGGGGACGGTCTCGTCTCTCTGGAACAGCGAAAAGGCGTTGCCCTCCGTGTCCTTGCAGCGGGCAAACCAGCCGGTCTGCGGGATCGCCTGCTTCTCGTCGGCCGACCCGCCGGCGTCGCGAACCTTCGCGATCGTCGCATCGATGTTGTCGGTCGCCATGTAGACGATCGGGCCCTTGCCGGCCCGGTCGTCGTCTTGGTAGATGGCGCCGACAGGCTCATCGCCCTCCGTCATCAGGTACACGAACGGCTCGGTCATCCCGCCGAACGTCCAGCCGAACACGCCGCTCCAGAACGCCTTCGCCCGATCGACGTCGGCCGAAGGCAGCTCGAAGTGCACGATGGTGGCCATGATCGGGAGCCTACCTGGGACTATCACGCCGACGTCCACGACCCAGGACGCTCACATGTCCGTGATCATGACCCTCGTCGTCTCCGGCGATCCGAATGCAAAGTGGAGCGTATGGCACAACGGGCCCCGGACCGGATGCGCTCGATCCTCGAGGCTCGCCCGGACAGCACGGCCCGGTAGCGGTCGTCGTCGACCTCCAGCAGCTCCTGCACCCGCGCCTGGGGAACAACCGAATACAAGCCCGGCGAACTGGGCGGGAAGCTCGGAGAGAAACGCCGCCTCTTCGGAGACGACACAGGCTTGCGGCCGCAAGCCCGTCTGCTCGCGGATGAGCGTGCAGCGCAGATGCACCTCGAGGTGGTGCAGGTTGAACATCCCCATGTGGCCCGTGAACCGCTCCACTGTTCGGATAATCGATGTACGTCGCAGTCCTCACGCGCGCTCCTAGAGAGCGACAGTCGGGAGGGCGAGCTCGTCGGCTCGCTCGAGGGCAGCCAGCGAGATTGCCAGGTCCTGGATGGCGAGTCCGGTCGAGTCGAACGCCGTGATCTCGTCCTCCGACTCACGTCCCGGTGCCGTGCCCGTGAGCACTGCGCCGAGGTCGCTCACATCGACGCGGCCAAGCATTCCCGCTTCGACCGCGTGGGCGAGCTCGCCGTTGTGGCTCGCTTGCTCCCAGTCGTCGCAGAACACGCGGGCGCGGGCGAGTTCTGCCGCTTCAATCTCCGCCTTGCCGGGGCCGTCGGCGCCCATCAGCGAGACGTGCTGGCCCGGCCGGAGAGCGCCCTCAGGAAGCAGGATCTCGTGGCCGGGCGTCACCGTCACGAGCAGGTCGGCGGCGAACGCCTCGGCGCGGCTCGAGGCGACCCGTGCGCCGAGCTCCTCCGCTGCAGCGGTGGCTCGTTCTTCCGAGACGTCCCAGAACATCACGTCCCGGCCGCGGGCGAGAAACGTCCGAGCAGCAGCTCGACCGTTCACGCCCGCGCCGATCACTGCGGCACTCCCGGCGCGACCGAGCGTCTCCGCAGCCAGCACCGCCGCGGCGCCCGTACGCAGTGCCGTCACCGCTCCGGCATCGAGAACGGCGACGAGCCGGCCGTCCGAAGCATCGGACAGCAGCACCAGCCCCGTGACCGTCGGCAGCCCGCGCGCCGGGTTGCCCGGGTACGACGTCACCCACTTCAGCAGCGCGTGGCCCGCGCCCAGCGCCGGCATCGCGCGGAAGTCCCCGGCCGGATACGCGGGAACGTAGACCTTCGGTGGCATCGACCACTCGCCGTGCGCATAGGCGACGAAGGCATCTCGCACTGCCTCTACGGCGCGCGACGGCGAGACCGCGGCCTCGACGTCCGAAGCGCGGAAGAGCGGGATCACAACGCCTTGACGGCGGCGGCGAGCTTCACGACCGACTCGCGGGCGTCGCCGAAGAGCATCTGCGTGTTCGGCAGCGTGTAGAGCGGGTTGTCGACGCCGGCGAACCCGGGCCGCATGCTGCGCTTGAGCACGATCACGTTCTGCGCCTTGTCGACGTCGAGGATCGGCATGCCGTAGATCGGGCTGCCCGCGTTCGACCGCGCGTCGGGATTGGTGACGTCGTTCGCGCCGATCACGAGCGCGACGTCGGTGCGCTCGAACTCGGGGTTGATCTCGTCCATCTCGACGAGCTGGTCGTACGGCACGTTCGCCTCGGCGAGGAGGACGTTCATGTGGCCGGGCATGCGGCCGGCGACCGGGTGGATCGCGTACTTGACGTCGACGCCCCGCTTCTCCAGCTCGTCGGCGAGCTCGCGGACGGCGTGCTGCGCCTGCGCGACCGCCAGTCCGTAGCCGGGGACGATGATCACTCGGTCGGCGTAGGCGAGCATGACGGCGACGTCCTCAGGCGTGGTCGAGCGGACCGTCCCGCCGTCGCCGGCCGGGCCGCCCTCTGCCGAGGTCTGTAGCTGGCCGAAGGCGCCGAAGAAGACGTTGGAGACCGAGCGGCCCATCGCCCGGGCCATCATCAGCGTGAGCAGCGAGCCGGACGCGCCGACGAGCATTCCGCTGACGATCAGCACGTTCTGGCCGAGGGCGAAGCCAGTTGCGGCCGCGGCCACCCCCGTAAAGGCGTTCAGGAGCGAAATCACGACGGGCATGTCGGCCCCGCCGATCGGGAGCACGAACAGCACGCCGAAGGCGAGCGCACCGAGGATAATGAGGGCGAGCAGGATCTCCTTCTGCGGGCCGAAGACGATGACGAACCCCAGGGCCACCAGTGCCCCGAGCAACGCCAGGTTCCCGACCTGCTGGCCCGGGTAGACGATCGGCCGGCCGCCGATGAGCTCGCGCAGCTTGGCGAAGGCGATCAGGCTGCCGGCGAACGAGACACTCCCGATCAGCGCCGAGAGGACGATCGCGACCGAGACGTCGTAGTCGAGCCTCCCGGGCTCCGGGATCGAGTTGTGGAAGTCCGCCAGTGCGACGAGCGCGGCCGCGCCGCCGCCGACGCCGTTGAACAGCGCCACCATCTCCGGCATCGCGGTCATCTTCACAGCGCGCGCCGCGTACGCCCCGACCGGCGCCGAGATCGCCATCACGATCAGGATCGACGCGTAGTTCGTCAGGCCTGGAGTGAAGAAGGTCGCGACGATCGCGAACGCCATCCCGACCGCACCGACCCAGTTGCCGTGCCGCGCCCGCGCGGGGTGGGACAGGAACTGGAGCGCGACGATGAAGCAGACGATCGTGACCAGGTAGGCGAGGTAGATCCAGTCGGTCCGGCTCATGCCTGGTGGTCGGCGTCCTCCACAGCCTCCTGCTCACGCGCCTTCTTCTTCGGCTTGAACATCTCGAGCATGCGGTCGGTGACGACGAAGCCGCCGACGACGTTGCCCGTCGCGAGCGCAACCGCGACCAGCGTCACGATCCGCAGCCACGTCGGCTGGCCGTGTGCGCCGGCGACGATGATCGCGCCGACGATCACGATCCCGTGGATCGCGTTCGTGCCCGACATCAGCGGGGTGTGCAGCAGCGTCGGGACCTTCGAGATCACCTGCACGCCGAGGAAGGCGGCGAGGATCAGGACGGTAAGCTCGAGCAGGAAGCTCGTGTTCATGGTTGCGGGGCCTCCTTGCGGGTGACGCAGGCGCCGGCGACGATCTCGTCGTCGAAGTCGAGGTGGAGCTCGCCCTCGGGGGCGAGCAGCACGAGCAGCGCATGGACGTTGCGGGCGTAGAGCTGGCTGGCGTGATACGGCATCTCGCTCGGCAGGTTCAGCCGGCCGACGATCGTCACCGCGTCGTGCACGATCTCCTCGCCCGGGACGGTGAGCTCGCAGTTGCCGCCCGTGTCGGCGGCGAGGTCGACGATCACCGATCCCGGGCGCATCGCCTCGACCGCGGCTGCGGGGATCAGCTTCGGCGCCGGACGGCCGGGAATCGCGGCGGTTGTGATCACCGCGTCGAAGTCGGGAAGCCGCTTCTCCAGCTCCGCCTGCTGCTGCGCCTGCTGCTCCGGCGTCAGCTCGGTCGCGTAACCGCCGGCTGTCTCCTCGCCCTTCACGCCGAGGTCGAGGAACTTCGCTCCGAGCGACTCGATCTGCTCCTTGACGGCGGAACGGACGTCGAATCCGAAGACCACCCCGCCGAGCCGCCGTGCGGTCGCGATCGCCTGGAGTCCGGCGACACCGGCGCCGATCACGAGCACCTTCGCCGGCTGCACCGTGCCCGCGGCGGTGGTGAGCATCGGCAGGAAGCGGGGGAGCCGGTCGGCGGCGATCAGCGCCGCCTTGTAGCCGCCGACGGTCGCCTGCGACGAGAGCGCGTCCATCGACTGTGCGCGCGTGATCCGCGGGATCGACTCCATCGCGAACGCAACCACGCCCTGTGCGGCGAGGCGGTCGATCCCTTCGCGGTCGGTCAGCGGCTGAAGGAACGCGATCAGGACCGCACCGCTGCGCAGCCGCCCGGCTTCCTCGACGGTCGGCTTCTGGACCTTGACGACGACGTCCGCGTCCCAGGCGCTGTCGACGAGGGTCGCCCCGGCGTCGGCGTAGGCGGCGTCCTCGAACGACGCGGCGCTTCCGGCGCCGCGCTCGACCGCAACCGTATGTCCGCCCTCGACGAGCTTGGCCACCACCTCGGGCACCAGCGCCACGCGCCGCTCGCCCTGGGCGGTCTCGCTCGGGACTCCGATCCGCATGCCGCCGGAAAGCCGGCCGGGACGGGCTTGCTGTTCGCCCGGCCGGTGCCCTGGATCGGATGGCGAAGCCATGCGGGCAGAACTCTAGTGAAGGCGGCAAACGTAGACTGGTCGCACCCCGCCCTGTGGAAGGTCTCCTCACCAGTCTCGGCCTCGGCCTGCTCTTCGTCCTGATCATGCTCGAGTCGGCGGGGATTCCGCTCCCTGGCGAGACCGCGCTGATCGCCGCCGGCCTGCTCGCCGCGAAGGGGAGGTACGAGATCTGGCAGGTGATCGTGGTCGCGGCGGCGGCGGCGATCATCGGCGACAACCTCGGCTACTGGGCGGCCCGTCACTACGGCCTGCGGCTGGTCGACCGTTGGGCAAGGTTGAAGAGGTACAGCGACCGGGCGTTACCCCCCGCCGAGCGCTTCTTCAAGGCCCATGGCGGCAAGACGATCTTCATCGCCCGTTTCGTAGCGATCCTCCGCTTCACCGCCGCTCTGCTCGCGGGGGCGACGAGGATGCACTGGTGGAAGTTCTTCTTCTGGAACGCCGCGGGCGGGATTTGCTGGGCAACCAGCGTGGGCCTGCTCGCCTACTACGGCGGGAAGGCGGCTGCAGAGGCGTTCGACCGCTACGGGTTGATCGGCGCCGGCGCGATCATGGGCCTCATCGCGACCGGTCTCGTCGCAGCGCATCTGTGGCGCAAACGCGTCGTCGAGGAGTAGAAGGGAACCGCACTTGGGCGTTGAATTTCTCCGCCCGTGGGGGCCCTACTGGCGCTGCCTGAGGCGGTCGAAGCCTGTGACCCGTATACACGGGGCCACTCGGCACGCGTTGCCCGGATGGCGTACGAGGTCGGACGAAGGCTCGACTGCGACGAGTCCCTGCTGTACCGGCTCCTGCTCGGCGGGACGCTGCACGACATCGGCAAGCTCGCCGTCCGCTGCGAGATCCTGAACAAGCCGGGACCGCTCACCGCCGCGGAGTTGCGCGAGGTGCGCGCTCACCCCGAGATCGGCGCTCGGATCGTCGCGCTCGACCGAGGGCTGCGGGCGGCGACGCCGGCGGTGCTCCACCACCACGAACGCTGGGATGGTGGCGGGTACCCGACCGGGCGCGCCGGCTCGGCGATTCCGTTCGAGGCACGGATCCTCGGCGTGGTGGACAGCTACGACGCAATGACCTCGGATCGGCCCTACCGCGCCGCCCTCGGAAAGGATCAGGCCGCCGAGGAGGTCGACCGTTGCTCGGGGACGCAGTTCGACCCCGACATCGCGCAGGCGTTCCTGGATGCTTGGGAGGCAGGCGTGTTCTTCGTCACCGCTGCGCTCAGCGCCGCGGCGAACACGTACCGGCCCTGACGTTCAGAGCGTCGCCCAGACCTCGAGCTTCGTCCGGACACGGCGGATCACGTCATCCGTGAACTCGCTCGTCCCGGCGTGTCCGCCGAGGTCGGCGGTGCGCACGCCGTCGGCGACCGCCTCCAGGCATGACTCGCGGATCGCCCGGCCCGCCGGGACCGTCGCCTCCACGTAGCCGAGCAGCGCGGCTCCGGCGAGGATCATCGCCATCGGGTTCGCGACGTTCTTCCCCTGGAGCGACGGTGCCGTCCCGTGCGCGGCCTCGGCCATCACCACGTGAGGCTCGAATTCGTCGTCGAAGGCGACGAGCAGGGACTCGGCTCCTGCGATCGAGCCGAACAGCGGCAGGACGAGGTCGGAGAGGATGTCGCCGTCGCGATTCAGTGCCGGGATGATCAGCGGATCCCCGGCCGACGCGATCAGCAGCGCGAACGTCGCGTCGATCAGTTGCGGGTCGTACGGAACGTCCGGGTGCCGCCCCGCCGCCGTGTCCATCTCCTCCTTCAGCATCCCCTCGTAGGTGGGGCTGACCGTGTACTTCGGCCCCCCGAAGACCTTCGCC
>JBKOVQ010000022.1:0-4015 GCA_046723985.1 Actinomycetota bacterium
CGCGCTGCAGAACGTGTCGACCGTCACCGACTGCAAGACGGTCGCAGCCGCGCTCGGCGCGTGAAGTCGCGCGCCGCGGTCTTCCTCGGGGCCGGGCAGCCGCTCGAGGTCAGGGAGATCGACCTCGACGAGCCCGGCCCCGGGGACGTGCTCGTCCGCATGGCCGCGGTCGGGATCTGCGGCACCGACCTCCACTCGATCAGGGGCGAGTGGGAGCGCCCGACGCCGATCGTGCTCGGCCACGAAGGCGCAGGTCTGGTCGAGGCGGTCGGCGACGAGGTGACCGCCGTCGGTCCCGGAGACGAGGTCGTCCTCTCCTGGGCGCCGGCGTGCGGCGAGTGCGCCGACTGCCGCCGGGGACGGCCTGCGGCATGCGTGAACCTGCACCGGGCGATTGGTGCAGGGACGCTCGTCGACGGCACGACGGGGATGACGCTGGACGGCGAGACCCTGTACCGCGGCACGGCGACCGGCGCGATGAACGAGCGGCTCGTTGTCGCCGAGCGAGTCGCGCTTCCCACCGGCGGCGGTATCCCGCTCGAGGAGGCCGCGCTGCTCGGCTGCGCCGCGCTGACGGGTGTGGGAGCGGTGCTGTTCGCGGCCCGGATGGAGCCGGGTGGGACGGCGTTCGTGGTCGGCGCCGGCGGGGTCGGCCAGTTCTGCGTGCAGGGTGCGCGGATCGCAGGCGCGGAGACGATCGTCTGCGTCGACCCGCTCGAGGCACGGCTCGACCTCGTCCGCGAGCTCGGCGCGACCCATACCGCGACGCCCGAGGATGCGAAGGAGCTGATGCGCGGGCTCCTGCCCGAGGGTACCGACTACGCCTTCGATGCGGTCGGCAACCCGGACACGACCGCGCTCGCGCTTCGCTACACGCGCTCGAGCGGAACGTGCGTGATCGTCGGCCTCCCGGCCGCGGGCGCGCGGCTCGACCTCGACCCGGCCGAGTTCAACCGCCGTGAGAAGCTCCTGACCGGGACGATGTACGGCTCCGAGGACCCCGCCGTCTCTCTGCCGATCCTGCTCGAGCACGTGCGCGGCGGGCGGCTGAAGCTGCGCGAGCTGCTCGGCCAGACGTTCCCGCTCGAGCGGGTGAACGAGGCGTTCGACCTCGCCCTAGCGGGCGTGCCCGGCCGGATGCTGGTCCTGCCCGGAGGCTGACGCGGTGCGCGTCGCCCTGATCTCCCAGATCCCCCAGGCGGTCGAGGGGTACACGAACGGCCTGCGCGCCCTCGGCCACGAGCCGGTCGGGCTGCTGTGCGTCCGGTCGGCAGATCGCTACGGCCTCGACACCGGCGCGCACGTGATGGCCGCTCCGCCGGAGATGGACGTCGTGATGCCGGCGATGCGCCACCGGATCGCACCGCTGCTCCGATCGCTGGAGCCCGACCTCGCCTTGTGCCTGGGGTTCCCGTGGAAGATCCCGCCCGACGCGCTCGCGGTTCCGCCGCTGGGCGTCGTCAACTCCCACCCGTCCCTGCTGCCGCGCTACCGCGGCCCGATCCCCGTCGGGTGGGCGATCCGGAACGGAGACACGGAGATCGGCCTCACCATCCACCGGATGGCGCCGGACCTGGACACCGGTCCGATCCTCGCGCAGGCACCGCTCACCCTGGGAGACGAGTGGTCGTGGGACGAGCTCGGACCGCGGCTGGCCGAACTCGTCGCGCGGCTCCTACCGATCGTGCTCGACCGCGTCCAGAGCGGGCATCCCGGCGACCCCCAGGACGAACAGGCGGGCGAGTACCAGTCGTTCTTCGAGCCGGAGTACGCAGAGATCGACTGGAGCCGTCCGGCGGCGGAGATCGTCAGGCAGGCGCGTGCTTGGCGATTCGGCTCGTCCGGCGGCGGCGAACAGGGAGCGATGACCGAGCTCGACGGCCAGCGGGTGCGGGTCCTCCGTGCGGCACTCGAGGGGCCGGACGGTCGTCCGGTCGAGTGCGGCGACGGCACCGTCTGGATCCTCGAGACCGAACCCGTGTAGCGCCGCGTATCCTTCCCGCGTGGTCGAGCAGGTGCTGGAGACCCGCGTCGCGTGGGTCGACACCGACGCCGGCGGGCGCATCCACTTCACCGCGGCGTTCCGCTGGGCGGAGGAGGCCGAGACGGAGCTGATGCGGCGCTTCGGCTTGCCTCGCGAGCGATGGGGCAGCTTCCCCCGGCGCAAGGTGGAGGCCGAGTACCTGAAGGTGCTGGGCTTCGACGACGAGGTCGAGGTTCGGCTCCGGGTCGACAACGTCGGCCGAACGTCGGTCACCTACGCGTGGACGATCGCGAAGGGCGGCGAGCCGCACATCAAGGGCCGCCACACCGTCGTGCACGTCGATGCCGAGGGGAAGCCGGAGCCGATCGACGACGTGCTCCGCGCCGCTTTCGACCGCTAGCCCAGGGCGTGCCAGCGCTCCCGGTAGTCTTCGCGGACCGGCCGGAAGACGTCGAGGACGAGCGCGCCGTCGGGGCCGCAGTACGCGGAGTGCTCGAGACCGCCCGGGATCACGTAGCCGTCCATCGGACCCATCTCGTGCGGCACGCCGTCGACGACGAGCGCCTGCATCCCCTCGAGCACGATGCCGAGCTGCTCGTGCTCGTGGCTGTGCAGCGGAACCGTCGAGCCGGGCTCGAACTCGATCAGGTTGAGCATCGCGCCCTCGCCGAAGAGCGGCCGGCCGGCGACACCGGCGGTTAGCTCGAACTCCTTGACGTCGGGGAAGTGGACGAACCGCGCCTCCACGCGCCCGATTGTACGATCGGGCGACCCGACGAGAGGAGGACCGGTGGCACGTTCCTACGCGAGCACGGTGATCGCCGCATCCGCCGACGAGGTGTGGGCACGGATCCGCGACTTCAACGGCCTCGCCGACTGGCTCGGCGGCCTGGTGGCGGAAAGCGAGATCGAGGAGGGGAAAGCAGGCGACCAGGTCGCCGCTGTCCGCAGCTTCAAGCTCGGGGACGGCACGCACTTTCGCGAGCGCCTGCTGGGTCACTCCGACCTCGAGCGCTCGTACACCTACAACTTCGAGAAGACTCCGTTCGACGTCGACAACTACGTCACGACCATCCGCGTCACGCCGGTGACCGACGGCAACCAGAGCTTCGTCGAATGGTGGACGACGTTCGACTGCGACCGCGACCAGATCGGCCACTGGGAGGCCTTCTTCGCGAACGAGATCTTCCAGGGCGGCTTCGACGCGCTGAAGGCGCACTTCGCGGGATGAGCCACCACCGGGAGGAGTTTCGGGTTGAGGGACTGGCGGAGCCGCTCAGCCACTACACCGACGCGGTGAAGGCGGGCGGCTTGCTCTTCGTCTCGGGAATCGTGCCGCTCGATGCCGAGGGGAAGCTGGTCGGGGAAGGCGACGTCGCCGAGCAGGCTCGGCAGGTCTTCCGGAACATGGAGCTCTGCCTGAAGGCGGCAGGTTGCACGTTCGACGACGTGGTCAAGGTCGTCCACTACCTACTGGACGTCGACGACCGGCCGAAGATCAACCCCGTGCGGATGGAGTTCTTCGGCGAGGCCCGGCCCGCGAGCACGTTCGTCGAGGTCTCGGCGCTCGCCGTGCCGGGCGCGCTGCTCGAGATCGAGGCTGTGGCCGCTATTCCCGACTGAGCTCGCGCTGGAGGAACCGGCGCTCGGTCTCGCCGGGGTTGAGGTCGAGCGCCCGCCGGTACGCCTCCCTCGCTTCCTCGTCGCGCCCGGCGCGGCGGAGGAGGCCTCCTCGGGCGGAGTGGTAGTGCACGTAGCCCTCGAGCCCGTCGATCTCGTCGATCGCGGCCAGCCCCGACTGGGGGCCCTCGGCCATCGCGAGCGCGACCGCACGGTTGAGCTCGATCACGGGCGAGGGCTGGAGGCGGAGCAGCTCGTCGTAGAGGAGGGCGATCTGGCGCCAGTCGCTCTCTGCGCCCGTGTGGCAGGCGGCGATCGCCGCCTGCAGCTGGTACGGCCCGGGCGAGCGACGCCGGAGGGCCGCCTCGACGAGTTCGCGGCCTTCGACGATCTCGTCGGCGTCCCAGCGGG
>JBKOVQ010000157.1:0-4582 GCA_046723985.1 Actinomycetota bacterium
TCGCACGGGCCGCAGATCCACGCCTCGACGAGGCCGACCTCGCGCTCCAGAAGGCCGTGGCGCTGCTGGAGGCGTCCCAGACCGGCGGCGTCGATCCGAAGACGCAGCGCCTGTTCGACAAGGCGGTCGCGCGCGCGATCGGGGACGTCGAGGACGCGCGGGCGCAGAGCAACCGCAGCACCTCGCGGCGGGTCGTATAGGTCCGGTAGTTGAGCTCGTCGACCGCAACGGCCGCGATCGAGAGGACGACGCTGAGCCCCAGCGACACGACCAGGAAGGCGATGATGTACAGCGTCGAGAGGAGCCCGATGGCCCACGCGACGATCGTCAGGGCCAGGCCGCCGAGCCAGAACGCCGGGCTGACGACTCGAACAGGAGCGTCGGCACCGCCAGGAGTCCCAGCGTCCCGTACCGCCAGTTTGAAGATGGTCTTACAAAGAGTCGATCATCCCGCTCGAGGACGCCGGCACGACCGTGTATCGGCAAAGGGGGACTCCGACCGATCCGCCGGGCCCGTGCGGCGGGCCGGTGGAGGGCTCCGCGAACCGGAGCCTTCGAAGCCTCGTTCTCTGCCGCCGGCGGTGCTTGGCGCTTCGCCACGCGTGCCGGAGCGGCGACGCGGCCGTTCCAGACGAGGACAGACTCGCCGCGAACGGTCACGAGGCCATCCTCTCGGCGACCGCCACCCGTGGACGCCCCGCAGCCTGCTGCTCGTCCTCGGCCGTTCGCGGGTCGCCGATGTGGCGCACGACGCGCTCCGCGTCCCTGCCCGTGCCGGCGATGAGCATCGACGCGAACGAGTGCAGGAACGGAAGGCTGACGAAGTACAGGCCGGTCGAGGACGCGGCCACTCCCTTGTACTGCACGGGGTAGCCGTCCTCGCCGAGCTCGAACGGGCAACGGATCCACGAGTAGTCCGGGCGGAAGCCGGTGCACCAGACGACGTTCCGGACATCGAGAACGCGGCCGTCGTCGAGCACCGGCAACCCGCCTTCCACGCCGACGGTCCGTGCGAGCTCGCGCTCGACGCCGGCGTTCCGCAGGTCCTTGCGCCGGTAGCGGAGCAGGGGCCCGCCGCCGTGCCGAATGTGGGGGCGCATCTTGCGGCCGAGCGGCGTGTCGACCGTGAGGACGTAGGTGCCGACGAGGAGGAGTCCGCGGAAGAAGAATCGCCCTCGCCTGCTCTCGATCGGTACAGGGATCTGCCCGGTGTCCTTCCCCGAGAGGATCACCCGACGGTCCGCGGCGGCCTCGAAGGCGATGTCCGAGCCCGAGTGGCTCGCGCCGACGACGAGAACAGGACCGTTCTGGAGCTGGGCGAGGTTCCGGTATTCGTTCGAGTGGAGCTGGGTGATGCTCGGGTCGAGCTCGCTCGCGAAGGCGGGAACGAACGGCTTGATGAACTTGCCCGTGGCGACCACGACGTTTTCAGCCTCGAAGCGCTGGTCGCCGGCGGTTGCAACGTAGCGGTCGTCCTCCCTCGTGAGCGCGTCGACGCTCACACCGTTGTGAACCGGCAGCTCGAACCTCACGGCGTACGACTCGAGGTAGTCGCCCATCTCCTTCGCGGTCGGGTACGACGCCGGCGGCGCCGGGAAGCGCATTCCGGGCAGGCCGTCACGGAACGCCGGCGAGTAGAGCCGGAGCGAGTCCCACCGCTCGCGCCATTGGTCGCCGATCCGCTCGCTGCGGTCGAGGATCACGAACGGCCGGCCCTTCTGCTTCAGGTAGTAGCCGACCGCGAGTCCCGCCTGACCGCCGCCGATCACGACCGTCTCGTAACGCTCTGACGTTGCCATCGTGGTGCCCCCTTTCCGTTGCTCTGAGCTGAGCCCACGGTAGGAGCGCCCGTGCCGCCGCGCATCGCCGCGAATCACCAACTTCGCGCGAATCGTCGCGTGGTCATTTCTGACCACGCCGTTCCGGTCAGACGAGATCGCGCTCGAACGCGAAGGCGGTTGCTGCAGCCCGCGACGAGAGACCGAGCTTGGCGTAGATGTTCTGGACGTGCCGAGCGACCGTGTGCTCGCTGATCACGAGCTCCGCTGCGATCTGGCGATTGCTCCTCCCGGAGGCGATCAGCCTCAGCACCTCGAGCTCGCGGCGAGAGAGGCCGTGCACCGCTCGTGAGCTCGCGCCGTCCAGGCGGGCCAGGTCGGGCGCGGCGCCGAGCTTGCGAAAGATCTCCCGTGCGGAGTCGAGCTCCAGCGCAGCCGATTCCGAGTCGCCGAGCGCGGAGCAGACCCGCGCGAGCAGCACCCGTGTGCGGCCGACCTCGTAGGGTGCGTCGAGCTCGACCCAGATCCGCTGCGCCTCGCGAAGGGCGACGAGCGCAGCGTTGGGATCGCCCTCCGCGAGCGCGACAACGCCGTGCGCGTACGCGACCATCGCCGTCAGCATCGCGCTCTCGTAGCGACCGGCCAGACCCTGGAGCTCGTTGCAGGCGCTCCGTGCTTCCTCGACTTCGCCCGCAGCCAGTGCGATCTCGACGTGAGCGGGAAGTAAGGCGGCCCGCTTCAGCGGCTCGCCGGTCTCGGAGGAGGCGCGCCGGATGGCCGCCAGCGCCGCGTCGCGCTTCCCCTGGGCAAGTCGAAGTTGCGCGAGTCCCGGTTGCGGCTCCCAGCCCAGACGGCTCGCCTCGCGATACGCCTCCTCGGCGGCAGCGAACTCGCCCCGGAGGCGCAGAAGCTCGCCGTGGCGGTAGTACGCGACGCCTGCGGCCGCGCTGTTGTTCGTCTCGATCAGCCGTTCGCAGGCACGATGTGCTTCGTCGAGCGCGTCCGCCCACGATCCGCCGAGCTGCAGAATCTCGGCGCGATGGATCCGACAACGGCCGGTGAACGCGAGGAGCTCGGGTTGCCGGTCGGCCCACTCCGTCAGCGCGAGCGTCCATTCGCGCGCCCGCCCGACCTCGAAGACCTCCTGGCAGGCAAGGATGACGCCGCAATAGACGATGCCCGTGACGAACGGCAAGAGATCGCCGGTCGTGACCGTCACCATCGCCTCGTCCAGGAGCGCCAATCCGTCCTGAACGCGTCCTGCTTTGATCAGCATGTACCCCTGCGCCTGCAGGCCGATGGCGAAGAGATCGCGGTCGCCGAAGCCTTGACCGATCGCAGCCGCTTCTGCGGCGACTCCGGCTGCGCCCTCGAAGTCTCCGGCCGCCTCGTGCTGGAACACGAGCGGTATGAGCAGGTAGCCCTGCTCGGGCGACTCGCCCGGCACCTGCTCGAGCAGCCGCTGCGCGCGGCCGAGCCAGCCGCTCGCCGGGCCGACCGCACCGCGGGTGGCGAGATTGATGCCGATCCAGGTCGCCGCTCGCACTGCGCGGAGCGTCTCTCCCTGCTCGAGGTATCGATGGTGCGCCCGCTCGAGGAAGGCGACCGCCTCGTCGTCTCGACCCAACATCAGCGTCGCCATCGACTGAAGCTCCAGGTCCCCCGCCTCGAGCGGCTCCTCCTCGTCGGCGCGGCCGAAGGCCTCGTACGCCTCGAGCCACAATCGGCCCGAGTAGGCCTCGCGGGCCTGCTCGAGCGCCTCGACAGCGGCGCGGCGTGTCACGCCGGGCATTTTCCAACGCATCGCGGCGGCTCGCCAGCCTAGACCTCGCGAGGGTACGGGCTCTTCACGGGCGGGCTCGGCGCGCACTACGGCGCCGAGCGGCTCGGCTGCACCGTGATCCCCATGTCGGGTGGCATGACCGAGCGCCAGGTGAGGTTGATCGCCGACTTCGAGCCTGACGTGATCATGGTCACGCCGTCGTACATGCTCGCGATCCTCGACGAGTTCGAAAGGCAGGGCATCGACCCGCGCTCCTCGTCACTGAAGGTCGGGAACTTCGTGCCGAGCGCTGGACGGACGAGATCGACCCTGCGACGGGCGACCTGCCGGACGGCGAGCGCGGGGAGCTCGTCTTTACCTCCCTGACCAAGGAGGCGCTGCCGATCGTCCGCTACCGGACCCGCGACCTCACGCGGCTCCTCCCGGGCACGGCGCGCACCATGCGGCGGATCGAGAAGATCACCGGCCGCAGCGACGACATGCTCATCGTCCGAGGCGTGAACCTCTTCCCGACCCAGGTCGAGGAGCTGATTCTCCGGGTACCCGGACTCTCACCGCACTTCCAGCTCGTTCTCTCGCGGCCGAAGCGGCTCGACGAGCTGACGGTGCGCGTCGACGCGCGTCCGGACGCCGCCTCGGCCGACGAGCGGGCGGGGCTGCGCGCAACAGCTCGCCGGCCTGATCAAGGAGAACGTCGGCGTCGCCGCCGTCGACGTGCTCGAGCCCGACCTGATCGAGCGGTCGGCCGGCAAGGCGCAGCGCGTGCTCGATCTCCGGAACGACCGATCGACGCGGCTTACTCACCTTTTACCCCGCCCTGACCTCGCGGTGACCGCGGTCGACGACAACCCGATCGTCAACCGTTCGACCAGGGAGGTATCCCGTGAAAGGCAAGCTGCTGTTCGTCGTCGCCCTCGCGGCCGGCGTGGTCGTGACGGCAGCGTCGGGGGCGCGGCTCGAGGTGATCCACGGCACGGCAGGCCCCGACCAGCTGAACGGAACCGACGGGCCTGATCTGATC
>JBKOVQ010000124.1:0-12788 GCA_046723985.1 Actinomycetota bacterium
GCTCTCGCCGAGACCTAGCGGCAGATCCCTCGAACGAGCGTTGGCGGCGTCTGCGTGCCCGCCTACGCTGAGGCGTGGGTGAGAGTGCATGGTTTGGGGACTGACTGACCACTTCGTCGGCGAGGTAATCGCCTTCTACGCCTCGCGAGAGCAGGCCGAGCGCGCGTTGAAGGCGGTCCTCCGCGACGAGCCGGACTGGAGAGGGATGCTCGAGATCGTCTCGGTGCCCGACCGGCGCCGCTGCCCCCCGACCTGCCGGGGCCACTTGCGGCGACGGTACCACGCCGCGTAATCGGCTCGGGCTTTGTTCCCGCCGCGAACCGTGCAATCATCCCGCCGGAGCGTTCCGCCGGCCTTGCGAGCCCTCACTCTGATTGCGGTCCTGTTCGCCCTCCTGGCGGTGCCGGCAGCGGCGCAGGCGGCACCCACGATCTCGATCTTCTACTACCCCTGGTACGGCAACCCGGCCAGGGACGGGGGCTGGGAGCACTGGCTCGCGTCCGGCGGCGCGACGGCCGACATCGCGTCGAGCTTCTATCCGGCGCGCGGCCTGTACTCGAGCTCGAACCCTGCGGTCGTCAGGGCGCAGATGCGTGAGATCGCAGCGGCGGACGTCCAGGAAATCATCTCTTCGTGGTGGGGCTGGGGTTCCGCCGAGGACGTTCGCCTGCCGCTCGTCGTCAAGGAGGCGAACGCGGTCGGGCTCGCCGTTGCCGTCCACCTCGAGCCGTACCCGGGACGCTCGATCGAGACCGTCGAAGAGGACATCGACCACCTCCGCACGCTCGGCATCACCCGCATCTACGTCTACCGCCCGTTCGACATCGCCGCCTCCGACTGGGCCGACCTGCGCGCGCGCGAACCGGACGTCCAGCTGTACGGGCAGACGACGCTCGCGGGCAAGGCCGCCGCCGCAAAGTTCGACGGCATTTACACGTACGACGTCCTCCTCTGGAACGGAGACTCCTTCTCCCGGCTCTGCGCGCAGGCGCACCGCGTGGCGCTTCTGTGCCTGCCGTCCGTCGGCCCGGGCTACGACGCGACCCACGCGGCCGCCGACCCGCGCGTCAAGCCCCGCCGGGACGGCGCAACCTACGACGCCATGTGGCGGTCGGCGCTGCGGTCCAGCGCGGACGGGGTGACGATCACCAGCTACAACGAGTGGCACGAGGGGACTCAGATCGAACCGGCCCGCGCGCAGCTCGGCGGCAGCGCCGCGACCGCGAGTTTCCAGAGCTATGACGGCGCCTACGGCATGACCGGCCGTGCGGCACAGCTCGCCTACCTCGACCGCACGCTGTACTGGTCCGAACTCTTCACGCGGTCGCGGCGCACGCGGCCGTGGGCGGTCACCTAACTCGCGAACACCTCGGCCGAGCAGCCGAAGACGAGCGCTCCGAGCACGTCGGCCGGATCGACGCCGGCGAGCGACGGATGGGTGAGCCGGACCGACGCGTCGGGCCACTTCTCGAGGCCCAGCGCGGTCGCTCCTTCGGCCGAGCCGAACGAGAGCAACGTCTCGATCGGGACCACGTTCCTACGCCTGGACGAGCGGCGCGCGATCCCTTCCAGCTCGCGGAGCTCGTCCAGCGGATCGATCCGGACGTTGGAATCGGAGCCGATGCAGATCGGGATTCCGCGTTCCAGGAGCGCTTCGATCGGCGCGTAGCCGTCGCCGAGGTTGGCCTCCGTGGTCGGGCACAGGCAGACGCGCGCGCCGACGTCGGCGAGCAGGTCGAGTTCGTGGCCGTCGGCGTGGGTGGCGTGGACGACCGTGGTGGACGGGCCGAGGCAACCGGTGCGTGCGAGCAGCTCGATCGGTCGCAGCCCGTGCTCGGCCAGGCACTCTTCGATCTCCTGCTGCTGCTCGTCGGCGTGCACGTGGAGCGGCAGACCCTCAGCCGTCGCGTAGGCGCCGATCGCCTCGAGCCAGTCCGCGGAGCATGCGCGGACGGAGTGGGGGGCAAGGCCGACTCGGGCCCCGTGCCCGCGTAGCGTCTCGACCTGGTGGAAAAAGTCCGCGGGCGAGTCTTGGCGGAACCGGGCGAGCCCTCCGCGCCCGTACGCGGCCAGGAGCACCACCAGCTCGATCTGCGCCTCCGCGGCCGCCTGGAGGGCAGCCAACACCTCCTGGAGCCCGAGATAGTGGAACTCTCCGACGGCCGTGTAGCCCGCCGAGCGCATCTCCCGGTACCAGGCGGCATAGTCGCGTCGCACCGACTCGGGCGACTGACGCTCGGCCTCGAGCAGCATCTCGTCGCGCCAGGCCCAGAAGTCCCCGCCGCCGGCCCGCCCCCGGAGCGCCCGCTGGAACGTGTGCGAGTGGGCGTTCACGAATCCAGGCATGACGAGGCGCTCGCTGTTCACGGATCACTCTCGCGGTTCTTTTGCGCGTGTCCGTCGCCGCGACCGACATGGCGGGCGCGGCCCCGCACCGCTAGCTGGGAGAGCGATCGCGAACGTCGCTGGCGAAGCCAGCGGCGGAGCTCGGAAGGGGGCTCGCGGGGCGCCGACGGCGCCCCGGTTGGGGGCTCCTTTTTGTTGGCACGCTTCGCGTGCGGAGCCGTTTCCCCCGCGCGAGCGAGCCGAAGGCGAGCGACGGTCACGGACGGTCATTCTCCCGGAACTATCCTTGGATCAGCGTGGCGACGTCCTCAGCCCCACTGCCGGCTCTCGCACAGCTTCCGAACGCACTCACGGTCGTCCGGTTCCTGCTGATCCCGCTCTTCGTCGTCGTCTATGCGACCGCCGACAACGGCCACAGCTGGACGGCCGGGATCATCTTCGGCGTGGCGGGAATCACCGACCAGGTGGACGGCTGGCTCGCCCGCCGGTGGCACGTCGAGTCGGAGTTCGGCCGGTACGCCGATCCGCTCGCCGACCGCCTGATGATCGACACGGCGGTCGTCATGCTGGTGATCGCCGACCGCCTGCCGTGGCCCGCCCTGGCGGTGATCCTCGCGCGCGACGCCTTCCTGATCGTCGGGACGAGGGTCGTCCTGCCGCGCGGCTACGAGTTCTCGGTCAGCCTCCTCGGCAAGGCGGCGACCTGGGTGCTGTACGCCGGCGTGGCATTCCTGCTCGTCACCGAGCCCGGGACGCAGTGGCCGCTGTGGCTGTTCTGGATCGGCCTCGGGATGGCGGTGGCCGCGGCGGTGCTGTACGTCTCGTCGGCGTGGGGAACGATCAGAGGCGGGAGAACGGCATGAGGGCGGTCGTCATGGCCGGAGGCGAGGGCACGCGGCTCCGACCGCTGACCTCGAACCAGCCGAAGCCGATGGTTCCGATCGTCGGCAAGCCGTGCATGGAGCACATTCTCGAGCTGCTCGGGCGGCACGGTTTCGGCGACGTGATCGTGACGCTCGCGTTCATGCCGCAGGCGATCCGGAGCTACTTCGGCGACGGTGAGTCGCTCGGGCTTTCGATCGAGTACTCGGTGGAAGAGTCGCCGCTCGGCACCGCCGGTTCCGTGCGTCTCGCCTCGGGCAGGCTCGACGACACCGTCCTCGTCATCTCCGGCGACGCGCTCTGCGACATCGACCTCGAGGCGTTGCTCGCGTTTCACCGCGAGAAGGGGGCGGCGGTGACGATCGGCCTGAAGTCGGTCGAGAACCCGCTCGAGTTCGGGATCGTCGTCACCGACGAGGACGGCAGGATCGAGCGCTTCCTCGAGAAGCCGTCGTGGGGGCAGGTCTTCTCGGACACGATCAACACGGGCATCTACGTCCTCGAGCCGGAGGTGCTCAAGCACGTGCCCAGCGACCGTCCGTACGACTTCTCGAAGGAGCTCTTCCCGCTGCTGCTCGAGATGGGGCGGCCGCTCTACGGCAAGGTCTGCGACGGTTACTGGCAGGACATCGGGAACCTCGACCAATACCGGCAAGCCAACTTCGATGCACTGGACGGCCAAGTCGACCTGCACATCCCCGGCCTCCGGCTCCGAGGCAACATCTGGATCGGCGAGGGCGTCGAGATCGACGACCTGGAGGACGTCGAGGGGCCGGCGTTCGTCGGCAACTACTGCCGGGTCTCCCCGCAGGCTTCGATCGGCCCGTATTCGGTGCTCTCGGCCAGCGTCAGCCTGCGCGAGCGCGCCCGCACGGTGCGCTCGGTAATCGACGCCAGCACGCACGTCGGGCGCAGCGCGCTCGTCGAGGGAGCGGTGGTCGGCCGCGGCTGCGACATCCGCTCCCACGTCCGCATCCAGGAGGGCGCCGCCATCGGCGACGAGGTCGTCCTCGGCGCGCAGAGCCAGGTACTGCCGGGCGTCCGCATCTATCCGTACAAGGAGGTCGAGTCCGGCGCGCACATCCACGAGAGCCTGATCTGGGAGTCGCGCGCGAGCTCCGCGCTGTTCGGCAAGGACGGCGTCAGCGGTCTGATCGACGTCGACCTGACGCCGGATGCCGCCGTCCGGCTCGCATCTGCGCTCGGCACCGCGCTGAAACGCAGCGCGAACGTCGTCGCCAGCAGAGAGGCGCCGCGCGCGTGCCGCACGATCAAGCGGGCGATGATCACGGGCCTGAACTCCGCGGGCGTCGACGTCGCCGACCTCCGCGTCCTGCCCCCGGCGGTCAGCCGCCACATGATGAAGACGCAGGGCTACGACGCCGGAATCCACGTAGGCGTGAGCCAGGCCGATCCGGAGCGGATCTTGATCCGCTTCTTCGAGCAGCCCGGCATCCAGATGACCCCCGACCTCGAGAAGGAGGTCGCCAAGCACTTCAACCGCCGCGAGTTCCGGCGGGTGCCGTTCGGGAACATCGGCAACGTCACCTACCCCGCGCGCGTCCGCGAGGAGTACGCGCAGGACCTGCTCTCGACGCTCGACGTGAAGGCGATCCGAAGGCGGAACTTCCGGATCGTCGTCGACTACGGCTACTCGGCCTCGTCCTTCGTCCTCCCACTCGTGCTCGGGCCGCTCGGGCTCGAGGCGGTGTCGGCGCACGGATTCACGACCGAATCGGCGGCGAGCGAATCGTCGCTGCGCGAGTCGATCGGCCAGTCGAAGCGGCTCGTCGCCGCGATCGGCGCCGAGCTGGGGGCGGTCTTCGACCGGGCCGGCGAGCGCCTGTTCGTCGTCGACGAGCAGGGCCGCGAGGTCCCGGCCGAGCAGACACTGCTCCTCTACCTGTGTCTGATCGGTGAGGCGGGCTGGTCGGGAAAGGTGGCCGTGCCGGTGACGGTGACGAGCCGGGTAGAGGAGATCGCCGAGCCGTTCGGGCTGGAGGTCGTACGCACCCCGGCTGCGCCGGCCGAGATGTCGAAGGCGGCGATCGCCGAGGACATCGTGTTCGCGGGCGCAACCGGGGGCGTCTACGTGTTCCCGAAGTTCCTGCCCGGCTACGACGCGGTCGCGAGCCTCTGCACGCTGCTCGAGCTCCTCTCGCACGTCGAGAAGCCCGTCTCAGAGCTCGTCGGCGAGCTGCCGGCCTCGCATGTCGTCCACCGTCAGATCGCCTGTCCGTGGGCGCTGAAGGGGCTCGTGATGCGCGTGCTCTCGGAGCGCCTGAAGGACCGCGAGCTCGATCTCACCGACGGGATCAAGGTCCTGGACGAGCGCGGCTGGGTGGAGGTCCTGCCGGATCCCGACGAACCGCTCGTCCACGTGTACGCGGAGGGTAGGAACGGCGAGGTCTCGGCGGAGCTGGAGGCGGAGCTTCACGCACTCGTCGACGAGGCGATGGCCGGGCAGGAATCCACGGTCGGAGCGCAAATCTCAAGCTGAGGTTGAACCTTTCCCCGGTGCCTGCTTCAATGCCGGTGCCGGCTCAGTCGACTCGACAGAAGGGATGTGATGGAAGCACTTCCGGACCTCGCGAGCCTGTCCGACTCGGACCTGAAGGCTCTGATCAAGCAGCTCGAGGCGGAGGAGAACGACATCTCCTACCGGCGCCGCATGCTCCACGGCAAGCTCGACATCCTCCGCGCGGAGCTCGTCGCACGGCTCCAGAAGAAGGGGGAGGGGGAGCTCGGCCAGGTCGATCTCGACCGGCTGACGGAGATCCTGGCCGGCAAGGCCACGCCGCCGTCGGACACGTGAGCCACATCTACTGCCCGGAGTGCGGGTTCCAGAACCTGGAGTCCGCACGCTACTGCTCGCGCTGCGGCGCCCTGCTCGTCGTCGAGGGAGAGCCGGACGAGACGACACAGACGTTCTCCGCCGAGGAGCTGCACGACGAGCGTGCCGATCTGCTCGACGACCTGGGCATCGAGGGCCCGGCACTCGTGATCCGATCGGGCGGCGGCCGAACGGGTGAGACATTCACCCTCGAACGGCCGCAGACCACGATCGGACGCTCGCCGGAGTGCGACATCTTCCTCGACGACGTCACCGTCTCCCGCCGCCACGCCGTCGTCAGCCGCGGCGACGGAGGCTTTGCGATCGAGGATCTGGGCAGCCTGAATGGAACATTCCTGAACCGCTCCCGAACCGACCGCGGCATCCTCGAGAACGGGGACGAGCTGCAGATCGGCAAGTACCGCCTCATCTTCCTCGCCCGATGACGACGACCGCCACCGCATCCGCGCCCCGTCTGCACACGATCGGCTCCGTCTGCCGTCGCCTCCAGAGCGATTTCCCGGACATCTCGATCTCGAAGATCCGCTACCTCGAGGACCAGGGACTGCTGTCGCCGCGGCGCACGCGCGGGGGATACCGGCTCTTCAGCGAGGGCGACATCGAGCGCCTCGAGACGATCCTCCGCCTCCAGCGCGACGAGTTCCTGCCGCTGCGAGTGATCCGGCAGGAGCTAGACTCGCCGGCCACGAAGGACCGCCGCCGGCGCCGAGCCGGGCTGGCGGGCCAGGAGCCGGACATCGACCTCGACGAGCTCTGCGCCCGCGCGGGGATCTCGGCCCAGCAGGCGCGCGAGCTGACCGACTACGGGCTGCTCGAGCCGCCGCTGACCGAATCGGACACGGAGACCGCCGCCGTCTGCGCCCGCCTCGTTGCCGCCGGCGCGGACGTCCGCCATCTGCGCAAGTTCGCGACCGCCGCGGGGAACCAGGCCGACCTGCTGGAGGCGCTCGTCCCGAAGCTCCGCTCCCGCAACCCGGAAGCCCGCCAGGGAGCACTCGAGGACCTGCACGTGCTCGCCGAGCTCGCCCAGGAGCTCAGCCAGCTCCTCTTCTGGCGGAGCCTCCGCCAACGCGTCACGTGACTGTCGACCTCGCCGCGAAGATCCGGGACGTGCCGGATTTCCCCAAGCCCGGCATCGTCTTCAAGGACATCATGCCGCTGCTGGCCGACCCGGAGGCGCTGCGCAGCGCGATCGACCAGGTCGCAGCGTGGGCCGAGCCGCGCAAGCCCGATCTCGTCCTCGGTGCCGAGGCGCGCGGCTACATCACCGGTGGCGCGCTTGCGTGCCGGCTCGGCTGCGGCTTCGTCGCGGCGCGGAAACCGGGGAAGCTGCCGTGGCGAACCGTGGCCGCGAAGTATGCGCTCGAGTACGGGTTCGACTCGCTGGAGGTCCACGCGGACGCGATCGTGACGGGCCAGCGCGTTCTGATCCACGACGACGTGCTCGCCACCGGCGGGACGGCCAAGGCGACGGTCGAGCTCGTCGAGCAGCTCGGCGGCGATGTCGTCGGCCTGCCGTTCATCATCGAGCTCGAGTTCTTGAACGGGCGGGAGCGGTTACACGGGTACGACGTCTTCTCGCTGCTGCAGTATTGAGCGATGTACGACGCGCTGACGGCGCGCTACACGTTCGGTTGCCCGGCCCGCGGCGAGATTTCGGTGCCGCTCTCGTCCTTTCGCCGCCTCGAACGACTGCCGGGAGCCTCGCATCCTGTCGTCTACCGCGTCGCCTTCGACTGCCCGTGTGGGGAGGAGCATCCGGGGCTCGTCGCGCACGACGACCTGGACTGGGCCCCGCTCGGGCTCGCCGCCGGCACGTTCCTGAACCTGATGACGGCGAAGGTGGAGCCGGTCGAATCCGAGCTCGGTGACCTCGCCGCCCGGCGGATCGGAGCGGGAGACTGGCCGTGGAGCTTCTTCTGCTACCCGGAGCGGCGGCCGCGGCCGGTGTTTCCGTCGGCCTTCCTCCTGCTCGTGCCGGGCGGTCGGAAGCAGACGGTCGGCGTGGCCGTCCGCTGTCCTTCGTGCGGTGCCTTGTCCGTCAACCTGGTGTCGCACGGACACGTCGACCTGCCCTTCCACAACGATCCGGCCGTCGGCGTCGTCCAGCACGTGTTCTCCGTCGACGCGCTCCGCACGATCGACGAATTCCGCGCAGAGCTGTACTCCGCGAGCTTCGACGAGCGGCGCCTCGGTCTCTGACTACGGATTGCCCGAACGGGGTAGGACCCGGTTTGGAGGTGGTATGCAGATGTTCGGAACGGTACGCGGCCTCTGCACACTGGCCGGCGCAGGCGCGGCCGGTGTCCTGATCTGGCTCTCTACGCAGATCGGCCAAGGATCGACTGGCGGCTACTGGGCCGCGGTCGGGATCCTCGCCGGAGCCGGGCTGACGATGGCTCTCTCGCAGCTCTTCGGCGGCTGGACGAAGTGGGGTGTCCCGAAGATCTCCGCCGGCGTGTTCCTGATCGGCTTCCTGCCGGTCCTGATCGCCGCCGGTTGGGTGATCCTCGCCGGGCAGCCAGACGGCAACTGGTTCCAGCGACACGTCGACTCCTGGTCGGGGAGCATCGCGATCGACGGCCTGGTCCACGACCTCGGCTCCGTGGTTGTCGTGCTCGCATTCGGCGTCGGGCTCGTCTTCGGCTTCACGTTCGACACGTCCGGCCCACGCAGACCGGGCGAGCCGGTCTGGGAAGCCTCGGCGCCGGATGAGCCGGCGACCGTCGCGGAGACTCCCGAGCCCACCGTCGCGCACGACGGACGGACGGAACACAGGGTGCCCGAGCGCGTGGCCTAGTCGCCGCGGGGCCGGCGGCGGAGCTCGTCACCGCCATGGAGGCGGACGTAGACGAAGATCGCGCACGCCGCCAGCACCGCGAGAATGAACGACGTCGGCTTCGAAACGCCGACCGCGAGCAGGAAGCCCCAGAGCAGCACGCCGAGGACGAACGCCCAGATGAAGGACGTGACCCCGCGATCGATGCTCGGCGGCCTCAGATGCACCGGGCGATCCTATCGCGGGGAGGAAGGCGGGAGCTTGGTGCTGCGGATCACGTCTCATCCGCCAACTTGACATAACGTCGATTAGCGTGCACAGGCGTCGAGCCTGCCGAAAGCGCCTCTCGACTTTCTCGGGCCAACCTGTTTGAATCGAACGCGGGGGCGGGTAATCAGGCCCGGCACGTGTTGGAAGCACTCATAGCCGCGATCGACAGCATCGTCCAGTCGGAGGAGGTCGTCCAACTCCTCGAGGCCGCCGAGGTCGCGGGCTCGATCAACGCTGGCGATCTGCTCGAGGTGTTGGAGCCGCACGGGCTCGACCCGCTCGAGGTCGACGCCGTCTACCGGATGTTCGAGGAGCGGGGGATCGAGGTGGTGGAGCAGGGCATGCCAGAGCGCGAACCGGCTCCCCCACCCCCGGCGCCGACCCTCGAGTCGACCACCGACGCGCTTCAGCTCTTCTTGCGCGAGACCGGCCGGCATCCGTTGCTGACCGCCGCACAGGAGGTCGAGCTGGCGAAGAAGATCGAGCGCGGCGACGCGCAGGCGAAGCAGCGGATGATCCAGTCGAACCTGCGCCTCGTGGTCTCGATCGCGAAGAACTACCGAAACCAGGGCCTGCCGTTCCTCGACCTGATCCAGGAGGGCACCTTGGGGCTGATCCGTGCGGTCGAGAAGTTCGACTGGCGGCGGGGCTACAAGTTCTCGACCTATGCGACCTGGTGGATCCGCCAGGCGGTCGCTCGTGCTCTCGCAGACAAGGCGCGGACGATCCGGATGCCGGTGCATATCGTCGAGCGGCTCCAGAAGATGAACCGCGCGGAACGGCACCTCTGGACGCAGCTCGGCCGCGAGCCGACGCTCGAGGAGATCGCGAGCGAGGCCAGCTTGCCGATCCAGCAAGCGCGGGAGGTGCGTGCGGCCGCGCGTGCGGCGACGAGCCTCGACCAGCCCGTCGGCGATCAGGAGGACGCCGTCCTCGGCGACTTCGTCGCCGGCGAGGGTCCACTGCCGGAGGAGCAGGTGGAGCTCTCCCTCCGCAGCCAGGCGCTCGCAACGGCACTTCGTGCGCTCGCCGACCGGGAACGCGAGGTGCTCATCCTTCGCTACGGCCTGGCCGATTTCGAACCCAAGACGCTCGAGGAGATCGGGCGGCGCCTCGGGCTCACCCGCGAACGCGTCCGCCAGATCGAGGTCGAGGCGCTACGCCGTCTCGCGACCCTCCGCGAGATCCAGTCGGTCGCTCACTGAGCGGACGGACGCTAGGCCGTTCGGAGATAGAGGTAGAGCTGCGGCGCCTGGGAGCGCAGCTCCCGCAGCGCGCGTGACTCCAGCTGCCGGACCCGCTCGCGCGTGACGCCGAGCTCGAGACCGACCTGCTCGAGCGTCTGGGGCGGCTGGCCGTCGAGGCCGAACCGCCTCGCGATGACCGTGCGCATCCGCGGATTCAGCCGCGTGAGCGCCTCCGAGAGCTCCTCCGAGCGCATGCCGAGCGCGGTCGTCTCCTCCGGGAGATCCGCGTTGACGTCCTCGATCAGGTCGCCGTAGTCGCTGTCGCCGTCGCCGACGGGCGTCTCCAGGCTGACCGGGTCCTCGATCAACTCGAGCAGGTCGCGAACCTTCTTCTCCGTGAAGCCGGTCTCCTTCGCCACTTCGCGCATCGTTGGCTCGCGATTCAGCTTCTGGGTCAGGATCCGGCGGGCACGCATCATCCGGCGCTCCTGCTCGGCGACGTGCACGGGGAGACGGATCGTGCGGCCCTGGTCGGCGAGCGCACGCGTCACGGCCTGGCGGATCCACCAGGTCGCGTACGTCGAGAGCTTGTAGCCCATCCGCCAGTCGAACTTCTCGACCGCACGGATCAGGCCGAGGTTGCCCTCCTGAATCAGATCGAGCAGTGGCACGCCGGCCTTCGTGTAGTTCCGCGTGATCGACATCACAAGCCTGAGGTTCGCCTCGACGAGCTTCCGCTTGGCCTCCTCGTCGCCCTCGTCCTTGCGCTGTGCGAGCGCGCGTTCCTCGGCCGCGGTCAGCAGCCGTCCGTCGCCGATCTGCCTCAGATAGAGCTTCAGCGGATCCTGGGTCGGCCCCGCAGCGTCGAACTCGTCCTTCGGCGCGGACTCCGACTCCGGTTCGTCCAGTGCGGGCACGAGCTCGAGCCTCGGTTGATCCCCGGCAGGCTCGGAGGCAGGCTGGTGCTCCGTCACACCCCTGATATCGGCATCCGGAGCCGTGAGCTGTACACCCCCCGATCGGGTGAGGTCGGCTCTCTTCAAACCGACCGCCGTGTCGATCGTCTGAGTGTCTGTGTCCGTCACCGGGGACCTCCCGCAGTCGGACTACGATCGAAGGAGCGGCATATGTGCGGCATCGCGGGCTACAGCATCAGTCCAAGGAGCAGCGTCGACCGGACGCGCGCTGCCCAGGCGCTCTTGGCCGCGATCGCCGAGCGCGGAGCCGACGCGGTCGGATTCGCGTATCGCACCGGCGCCGGTGACCTGTCGGTGCACAAGCAGCGCTCCGGTGCCAGCGCCGTCCTCGAACGAATCACGATCCCGGAAGAGGCGCACCAGGTTCTGCTTCACGTGCGCGACTACACGAAGGGCCACCCCCGATTCACCGCCAACAACCACCCGGTCCGCCACGGCGCCGTCGTCGGGGTGCACAACGGTACGATCCTCAACGACGACGAGCTCATGGCCGGCTACGGCTTCGAGCGCGCCGAGCGGGGAATGACGGTCGACTCCGAGGTGATCTTCGCCGTCGCCGAGCGGACGGGCAGCGACGCGCGCGCCTTCGAGGAGTTCCGCGGGTCGATGGCCGCCGCGTGGCTCGACGAGCGTCATCCCGAGCTGCTCCACCTCGCCCGCGGGGTCGGCCGGCCGCTCTGGGTCGGCACGTCCAGGCGCGAGCTCTTCTTCGCCTCCACCGAGCACGCGCTCGAGATCGCCGAGCACTACACGGGAATCAAGCTGCGCAACCGAGCGGTGACCGAGGGGACGGTCGCCGCCGTCAGGGGAGCGCGCGCGGTTCGGATCAAGCATTTCACGCCCGACCCGACCTACCAGCCCGACCCGCTCCCGGCCGTCAGGGCGCCGCACGAGGGCGCCTTCTGCCTGGAACGCCTGGCCGCGCTCGCCGGGGCCTAGCCGCCCGCCGAGCGCGGGCTCCTCTCTTTTACGCGACCGTCGCGCTCGACGGTCGCACCGCCCTCTCTGAGGCGCTCCCGGACGAGGTACTGGAACGTCGACCATGCACCCCGACGGGCATCGAACATCCGGTAGACCTGCCACTCGGTGAGCAGATCGGCGTCGTTGCGCCTCGCAGCCGCCCAGTCGGTGAACTTGGGCAGCCGGCCGAGGCGAACCGCGAGTGCCGCGCCCTGCTCGATCGCCCGCTCGAGCCTCTCCTCACCCACCGGGACGTCGAAGCCGGCCTCCTTCAGCGCCTGCGTCAGCGAGCCGAACGTGTGCCAGTAGAGCGACTTCGACGGCATCCAGCCGCGGTTCGCGTCGACATCCTTCGCGGTCGGTACCCGCCCAAGCCGCTCGCCAAGCTCCTCGAGCAGCCCGAGCAGCTCCTCCCGCGTCGCGAATCGCCTCGGCACGAGACCCGCCTGCCGCTTGGCCTTGTTCCAGGTGCCGAAGTGCTCGATCACGGTCTGCGGGTGCACCCGTGTCTCCGGGTCGGCGGCGAACTCCTT
>JBKOVQ010000239.1:0-8389 GCA_046723985.1 Actinomycetota bacterium
CGTTCGATTTGTTCGCGTTCGTTCCGTACGTGTTCTTGAAGGTGGTCAGGTTCGCCTTCTGCTCGGCCCGGCAGGCACGGGCGGCCTTGATCGTCGCCTGCTGCTGAGCCTGAGCGGCCGCTTGAGCCTTCTGCGAGACGCACTTGCCGAAGGCGTTGCGACCGTTCTTGTTCGCGCCGTAGAACTGGGCGAACGACTTGCCGTCGTGAGTGGCGGCGAAGTTCGGGTCGTTCTGTTCGGTCCCACACGCCTCGGACGCGATCGTCGTGTTCTGTTGATCGGACCGGGCGAGCTTCGAGACGCACTTGCCGAACGCGTTGCGGTCGTTCGCGTTCGCGCCGTACAGCTGGTTGAACGCGATCGTGCCCATCGCGGTCCGCTGCGCGCTGCAGCGTTGTGCCGGGCTCGAGGGCGACGGCTGGTTGGCGGCGAGCGCCGCGGGCACGGCGGACAGAGCGAACAGGATTAGAAGCATTGTCTTGCGCATACGGGATCACCTCCTTGGCTCGTTCTGCCCGATGGAGGTCATCCGCGGGTTCGCCGCGTGTAAGACGGGCGTAAACTCCTCACCAGCTCGGCGAGGCTGCGCATCTTTTTACATGCCGTTTGCAGAGCGCGTACGCGCAGATGACGAAGATCGGCAATCTCTAACGTGGTGAGGTCCCGGCGACGATCCGCCCTTTTTGCCTGCGCGGCGCCGGCGCTGGCCACCCTCGTCTGGTCGGGGGCCGCGGCGGCCGGTACGTCGCCGAACCCGGCTGGCCCGCCGGCGACTGCCCCTTCCTCTGCCGGCAAGCACGGGCCCGCGAGCGAGCGTGGGATCGTGCAATCGGCGTCGGCGGACCGGCTCGTCCTGAAGGCGCTCGACGGCAGCACAATCGTCGTCGCGATCGATTCGCGAACACGCGTGTCGATCGACGGCAAGCGCGCTTCGATCTCCGATGTTCTCCCCGGCTTCGTCGCCGTCGTCACCATGAGGGGCGCGAGTCGGCAAGCGGCGCTCGAGGTCGACGCGTTCACCACTTCGCCGGGCGTCGCCACTCCTGGGCAGACGGTTGCCGGGGCGGTGCGCTCCGTTTCGCCCGGTCGGCTCGTCCTCACCAGCCTCGACGGGAGGATCCTCACCATTGTCATCGACGCCGCGGCGCGCGTCTATGTCGACGGCAAGCCGGCGTCGCTCGTCGACGTGCGGGCCGGCTTCGTTGCGGTCGTCCGCCAGCAGACGGGCAAGCAGAGTGGGAGGGGAGGCAAACACAGCGGTCCGCAGCAGGTGTTTGCCTTCGCCCCGCATCGGAAGGGCCCACGCCTCTACCGCGGAGTGGTCGCCTCGGTTGCCGTCCGCACTGTTGCGCTGCGCTTGCAGAGCGGCAGCCAGGTCAGGATCCGCATCACGGCGAGCATGCGGGTCTTCCTGAACGGGGCGCGTGCCTCGATCGGGCAGGTGGAGCCCGGCTTCGTCGCGGTCGCTCGGAGTGGCTCGCACGGCGAGCTCTGGGCGTTCAGCGCGACCTGACTGGTCGCCGCCGGCGCCTAGCATGTCGTTGTGAAAGGCAGCACCGTGCTGGTCGTCGAGGACGAGGAGGCAATAGCGTCGCTCGTCCGCGCATACCTCGAACGAGACGGCTACCGCGTCACCTGGGCCCGCACCGGCGCTGAGGCCTTGGCAGCGCTCGAGCGCGCCTCCCCGCAGCTGATCGTCCTCGACATCGGCTTGCCCGACATCGACGGCTTCGATCTCTGCCGGCAGCTGCGGGTCAGAGGGTCGGTGCCGATCATCATGCTGACCGCTCGGGACGAGGAGGCGGATCGTGTCGCCGGCCTCGAGCTTGGAGCGGACGACTACATCGCAAAGCCGTTCTCTCCCCGCGAGCTTGTTGCTCGGATCAAGGTCGTGTTGCGACGGAGCACAGCCCCCGTTCACGCTGACACGCTTGTACTGGGCGACGTCGTCGTCGATCGCGGAGCACGCGAGGTCGCGGTCGGCGGCGAGCGGGTCGAGCTGCGAACGCGCGAATTCGATCTGCTCACCTACCTGCTGGAGAACAGAGGCATCGTCGTCTCCCGCGATCAGCTCCTCGATCGCGTGTGGGGCCTCGACTATCCCGGCGGTACGCGCACCGTCGACGTCCACGTCGCTCAGCTGCGCAGCAAGCTCGGCCGCCCTGAGCTGATCCGAACCATCCGCGGCATCGGTTACAAGGCGGTGCAGCCGGCCCTACGGGAGCCGTGAGATCGCTGCGGACGCGCCTGTTCCTCGGCGCCGCGAGCGCGGTGCTGGTCTCGATCATCCTGACCGTCGGGATCGGCGCGCTCCTTGTCCGCCGCTCCGCCGAGCATCAGGCCCGGCGCTCGCTCGATCGGCAAGCCGACCTGCTCGCTGTGCAAGAGCGGTCGGCACCGATGATCCCCGAGCGGCTTGCCAATCTCGGCCTCTTTCTCGCCACCCAGGAACAGCGTCTCTCGATCCTCTCGCTCGACCAGGCCGCCCTTCTCCTTCCTCCGACAGGTGCCGCCGTACTTCGCTCCGGTCGACCCGCCGACGGCAACGTGACCATCCGCGGAACGAAGTTCCTGTACGCCGCTCGGCCCGTCGGCAGCAGAGCAGTCGTCCTGCTGCGCGCCGCACGGTTCGAATCCGACGACTGGCGGCCATTCGGCCTCAGCCTGCTGGCCGCAGGGCTGATCGGCGCCGGGCTTGCCGCTCTCCTCGCCCTACTCCTGACCCGGGCGATCGCGCGCCCGGTCAGGCGCGTTGCCGAGGCGGCTCGCAGCCTCGCCGCAGGCGAGCAGCCCGCATCGATCCCGGCCACCGGACCCGACGAGGCCGTCGCGCTCGCCACCGCCTTCAACGAGATGGCGATCGAGCTTGAGCGCGCCCACGCAGCTGAGAAGGCCTTCCTCCTCTCGGTCAGCCACGAGCTGAAGACACCGCTGACCGCGATCTCCGGTCACGGCGAGGCGATCAGCGAAGGGGTGATCGCACCACAGGCCGCAGGCAAGGTCATCGTTCGCGAGGCGAAGCGGCTTGACCGACTCGTCCACGACCTCCTCGACCTCGCCAGGCTGAACCAGCACACGTTCACCGTCCAGCGCGAGCCACTCGACCTTCACCAGATCGGGCACGAAGCGGCGACCCGCTACCAACCCCAGGCAGAGGCGCTCGGGGTGCGCATCGAAGTCGCCTGCTCGGCCGAAGCCGCTGCGGTCGGCGACGCCGACCGCCTCCTGCAGGTGCTCTCCAACCTGATCGAGAACGCTCTCCGGTGCACACCAACCGGCGGCACCGTGACCATCGCAGCCACCGCCGGCACGCTCGCCGTCAGCGACACCGGCCCCGGCCTCGACCCCGATGACCTCCCCCGCGCCTTCGAGCGCTTCTACCTCCACAGTCGCCACAACCGAAACCCCCGCATCGGCACCGGGCTCGGTCTCGCAATCGTCAAGGAGCTAACCGAGGCAATGGGAGGATCGGTCACCGTCGCAAGCCGTCCGGGCGAAGGTGCCCAATTCACCGTCACGCTCCCCGTCGCCATGCCACCGCAACCTGTTCGAGAGCCCAACGTCACCTCGTCGGCTCCGTGACCAAACAGACGCCGCGAAGCTCACACTGCCGCGTCCTCGCGGGCGCGAACGAGGGCGTCGCTCGACCTCGGCGTCAGGGCGATGGCCCGCGCCTGCCAGCGAACAGCCCGAAAGCCGGTGAGTAACCCGGGTCAGGTTGTGGGGGCCCACACCCGCAGGCGGATGCCTGGGGCACAGCTCGTCCGCGAGGCGGCCTGTAGAAGTGGAGCGTCCCGACTTGAGCACCAACAGCGCCAGCAAGGCCAGGTCGAGGTCGGGACGACCGCTAAGGACGGGCGGCGGCCTGAATGACCGCCGCCCCAACCGTGTCCGAACTCTGCGAGGGACGATGCTGTCCGCAGTGATAACTGGAGGGCTAAGGTGACCCGGCCGCTCCGGCTCCGAGCTGGGCGAACGTCAGGTTCATGATCCGCTTCGTGTACTCGCGGGTCTGCGGGCTCATCGACGCGAGAACCGACTCCACGCTCGGGCCCGTCTGGGCACTCGGGAGGGCGTAGCCGGTTCCGAGCGCGTTCGCAGCGAGACCTGCCGGTGTCAGCGACATGATCGCCGGAGTCCGAGCCGTGTCCACGCCGGTGCGCTGGCCCAGGTAGGACATGTAGCCCTGGACAGCGGGCGTGTCGGTCACCGTAGCCGGGTGCGGCCCGAGGTAGGACATGTAACCCTGGACGGCCGGCGCCGTCGCCGCAGTCGTGGTCGAGCCGCCGCTGTCGAACGCGTACGCGGAGATCACCCAGGTCACGGCTGCCGTCAGGGCGGCGATTCCGACGACCAGACCGAAGAGGCGACCGCGCTTGATCTCGACGGTCGCGGGGATGGATGGAGAAACGTTCACTGTCTGTGCTCCTGCCATGGTGTCGCCTCCTGTTGCACTGGGCCGCTTCGTGCTGCCCTTTGACCACCAAGACGAGAGATCGCTTAGAGATCGGTAAAGAGCGCGGCTCAAGGCTCAGCTTTACCGCCGAGGCGTCCTCGTGCGGCAACGCGATCCGGCCGGATACGATGGACTTCCCGTTCGGCTGCCGCTTGTGTCGATACCACCACTCGATGACCTGCTCGGAGGCCCACGGCCGTGGGTGTCGGCCCTCCCACTCGACCAGCATCCGGGCGAGCGTCTCGACCGCCCAGTTCTCCTGCTCGGCCTTTGCCCTTGTCGCTCGACGCTCGAAGAACGCGGAGTCGTGCAGGTTCAGAAACGTGACACCAACGACGAACGCAGCGAGGAACATCCAACAGCCCCAGGCGGCGTCGGTACGCCCCACACGCCGAGGCCGAACACGAGGCCGACGACGAAAGCGGCAACTCTCAAGGACGGATTCGGCTCAATGAGGCGGAATCGGGGAACGGTGGCGGCTCACGGCGAACGCCGGGCTTACCGGGCTAACAGGCGCTCCGGGTGCTTGCGTACGAACCGCATGATCGACCGCCAGTGCCAGAGCGTCCGTCGCGTCCAGAAAGTTCGGTCGGTGAGCGCGTCCCAGCGGTGGCGCACGACCGCGTCGGGCACGTACCAGCGCTCCCAGCCGGCCTGCGCGGCGCGGTAGCAGAGGTCGATCTCCTCGCCGTACATCCTGAACCCGGCGTCGTAGCCGCCGAGCTCGTCGAGCATCGTCCGGCGAAGGAGCAGCGAGCCGCCGAGCATCCAATCGGCCTCGACGGGCTCTGTCGGCCGCTCGTCGAGGTTGTAGTGGGCGCGCTGATGCTCGAGCGGCGGAAGAACGCGGCGCAGCGGGGTTCTCCGGACGAGGGTGCCCGTCACCGTCGGGAAGCGCCGGCGGGAGGGCTGCCACGAGCCGTCGGGATTCTCGAGGCGTGGGCCGGCAACACCGCAGCGGGGACGGGACTCCAGGAACGCCACCAACGTCGCCACCGCTCTGGGCTGAGGTACTGCATCCGGGTTGTTGACGAGCACGAGCTCGCCGCTCGTCTCTGCGATCCCACGATTCATGTTGGCCGCGTAGCTCAGCGCCCGGCTGTTCTGGACGACCCGAGCCCCGTGGGTGTTCTCCGGCAGGCTGCCGGGGATGTTCGCGATCAGCACGATCTCGTCGACCTGGGGCGCGAGTGCGGACAGCGACTCGGCGAGCTCCTCGCGGTGTCCGTGCGACACGACGATCGCCGAGATCATCGATGGTCAGTCATCCAAGCGCCTTGCGGTACACGTCGAGCGTCCCGCGTGCCGTCTCCTCCCAGCTGAACGCCTTCGCCCGCTCGAGGCCGGCGGCGACGAAGCGGTCGCGATCGGCAAGGGCGGTGCGGACCGCCTCGGCGAGGTCGCCGTCGGAGTAGACCGCGGCGTCCCCGGCTACCTCGCGCAGCGCCGGGTCGTCCGAGGCGACGACGGGCGTTCCGGACGCCATCGCCTCGAGTACGGGCAGCCCGAAGCCCTCGTAGCGGGACGGGAGGACGAGCGCGGCCGCGCCGCGGTAGAGATTTGCCAGCTCGGCCTTGTCGACGTAGCCGCGCAGGTCGGCGCCGAGAGCCGCCAGCTCCCGCGCGAGCGCGGGCTCGCGCTCCGGCCCCGCGACGACGAGCTGGAGCCCGACGTCCTGGGCCGCGCGGGCGGCGGCGAGCGGGTCCTTCCGCGCCTGGACGGCGCCGACGTAGAGCAGATAGCCGCTGCCGGCCACTTCTCCCGGTCCGAACGCCGGATCGACTCCGTGCGGCGTCACGGTGATCTTCTCCGGCGAGATGCCGTAGAGGTCGACGAGGTCGCGTTTCGTGCGCTCGCTCACCGCGATCACGCACCGAGCACTCCGAGCAGCCCCGGGTACGACGCGCTTGAAGACGCGGCGGTCGCGCCGGCTCATCGCCGCCGGGTCGCGCTCGAACGAGAGGTCGTGGATCGTCACCACGGCCGGACAGGGACAGGCGAGCGGCAGGGCGTGCTGGAAATGGGCGAGCGCAGGGCGCAGCCGCCGGAGCAGCCGGGGCAGGGCCCAGGCCATGCGCAGCTCCTGCGAGCCGGTGTCGAGACGAACCGGCTCGACGCCCTCGGGGACGCGCTCCCGGTGCCGCGTCACCGCTGCGAAGCGAAAATCGCCGGCGCCGGCCTTCGGCAGGTGGCGGAGGAGGTTCTCGACGTAGGTCTCGTCCCCGGTCCGCTGCCGCCCCAGGACGTCCGCGTCGAGGAGGACCAGCTCGGTCACGCGGCTGCCTCCTCGTAGACCGCCCGGGTCTCGGCCGCGACCCGGCCCCACGTGAACCGCGCCGCCCGCTCCAACCCGCGCGCACGGAGCTCGTCGCGGCGCGCGACCGCCTCCTCGATCCCGGCCGCGATCGCCGTCGGATCGTGCGGATCGACGAGAACGGCCGCACCGCCGGCGACCTCCTCGGTCGCACCGCCCGTACTGGTCACCACCGGCGTCCCGCAGGCCATCGCCTCCAACACCGGGATCCCGAACCCCTCGTAGAGCGACGGGTAGACGAGGCAGCGCGCGCCACGGTAGAGCGCGGCGAGCTCCTCGTCCGAGATGCGGCCCAGCCAGCCGTCGACTTCCACCCCGCCCCAGCCCTGCGCCCCGACGACTTTCAGCTCGACTCCGAGCCGACCGGCAGCCTGCTGCGCGGCGGCGAGGTTCTTGCGCGGCTCGAGCGTTCCGACCGCCAGGACGTAGTCGCCGGTCGCCGCCGGGCCCTCACGGCCGAACGGCTCCCCGACCGCGTTCGGGATCACGCGGAGCCGGTCGGCCGGGACGCCGAGCAGCTCGACGATCTCGCCGCGGGTGAACTCGGACACGGCGATCACCCGCCTCGCCGCCCTCGCCACCCTGGGAACGGCAAGGCGGCTGTAGCGCCGCGTCCACTGGTTGAACGTCCCTGGGTGGCGCAGGACAGCGAGGTCGTGAACGGTTACTACCACGGGAACCCGGCTTCGTACAGGGCCGCGGAACGTCGGACAGTGGAGGACGTCCAGACCGCGCGCCTCGCGCGGCAGGCCGTGGGGATACCACCAGAGGTCGCGGACGACCGTCGCGAGCCGGCCCGAGCCGCCCCAGGACAGCCGCTCGTACTCGTTGTGAGCGAGCAGGCCGCGGACGTAGCGCGCCGTGCCTGCCTGCGTCTGGACGAGCGGCGAGGTGTCGAGGCCTACGCGCATCGCAGGAACGTCTCAAGCATGACTCTCCCGGTCTCGTTCCAGCGGAAGCGGCCGGCGTGGGCGAGCCCGCGCGGAACGAGCTCGTCGCGTCGCCGGAGCGCCTCCTCGACCGCGGCCCCGATCGAGGCAGGATCGTCGGGGTCGGCGCGCACCGCCACGTCGTCGGCCGCTTCGTCCATCGACGCGTGCGCGGAGGCGACCACGGGCACCCCGGCCGCCATCGCCTCGACAATCGGGATGCCGAACCCCTCGAACCGCGAGGGATAGACGAACGCGGCGGCCCCGCGGTAGAGCCGACCGAGTTCATCGTCGTCCACGTAGCCGAGCCTGATCACGTCCGGGCGGACCTTTCGCAAGCGACGCCGGCCAAGCCTGCGTCGCGCGGGAGGCGACTCTAGCGAAGGCTGCGGCCCCCAACCGGCCGCCCCGACGACCGCCAGCGCGTGCCCGGCCGGGAGCGGCGCAGCGAGCAGTGACTCGAGGTTCTTGCGCGGCTCGAGCGTCGCCACGGTGAGGACGTAGGGCCGCCCGAGGTCGGCGCGCGGGCCCTCCGCCGAGACGTCCACGCCGGGATACGCGACCACGACCTTCTCCGGCGCGATCCCGAGCAGGTCGACGACGTCCCGCTTCGTGAACTCGGAGTTGACGAAGACGACGTCACAGGTGCGTGCGGCATTCCGGTACTTGGCGCCGTGCATCCGCTTCGTC
>JBKOVQ010000094.1:0-7847 GCA_046723985.1 Actinomycetota bacterium
GAGACGATCGTGCGGACGTACGGTCCGATCGACGCGGCGTCGATCGCGATCATGCTCGACGTGCGGCCGCCGCAGATCGTGGGAGCCTTTGCAACGTCCAAGGTCGTACGCCACGACGGCCGGCGCTACACGCTCGCCTAGGGCACATCCAGGACGGGCTCAGCGGCGGCGATCGACAAGGCGATCCTGAACGCTCGACAAGCGGGAATGCCCAGTTGGCGTCACCCTGCGCGTGATCTCGCCGGCCTGTCGCTCCATCTACCATAACCTCGACGGATCGGGAGGACTTCCTCGTCCTGATGGGAGGTGTGTCCGGATGATCGGAGGCCAAGAGCGTTGGCCGAGTGAGCTCGCGCCCGATGCGACTTCCTGGTCGACGGCCAGATTGCGGCAAACGTGTTCCTCGCTGGCCCCGGCACCCCGTTACTGACTTGACGATCGAGGCCGGGGCGATGTTGCTGGAGCGCGAGCGGGAGCTCGCCGCACTTGCGAACGCGCTGCGCGAAGCCGAGCGGGGTCGCGGCCGGGTTGTGCTCGTGGAGGCTGCAGCGGGTCTCGGCAAGACAAGTCTGCTGAATGCGGCCGGCGAGGCCGCCGCGGAGGCGGGCTTTGCCTGCTTCCGCGCGCGGGCCAGCGAGCTTGAGCGGGACTTCGCCTACGGCTGCGTGCGGCAGCTGCTCGAGCCGGCCGTTGCGACCGGCTTGAATTCGGGTTTGTTCGAGGGTGCTGCGTCGCTCTCGAAGCCGCTCTTCTCCCCAGCGTCGGCCCGGCATCTCGTGCCCTCAGCCGATCGCGCCTTCTCGATGCTGCACGGCCTCTACTGGCTGCTCAACAATCTCTCCGACGAGCGGCCCGTCGTCCTGTCCGTCGATGACCTCCACTGGTGCGATGCGGAATCGCTGCGATTCCTCACGTACCTCGCTCCACGTCTCGATGGCCTGGTCATCGCTGTCCTTGCGTCGACACGCGGCGGGGAGCCCGTGGCTGAAGACCTAGCTCGGCTTGCCGCCGCGCCCGAGACGACCCTGCTCCGACCGCGACCACTGACCGCCGAGGCAACGGCGAGGCTCTGTGAGCTGAGGCTGGGGAGGCCCATGGCAAAGGAGTTCGCGGAGGCCTGTCGCACGGCCACTGCGGGCAATCCGTTCCTGCTTGAGGCGCTCCTGCGCGAGGTCGACGAGCAGGATTTCCCGACCGACACGCTCGGCGCGGCCCGCGTCGAACGTACCGGCCCTGCCGCGGTCGCGCAGGCTGCGCTCCTGCGCCTCTCCGGCGCGCCCGCAGCGACCGCGCTCGTGCGTGCGGCCGCGGTGCTCGGCGATGGTGCCGGCCTGGGCGAGGCAGCGAGTCTGGCCGAAGTCGACCATGAGGAGGCAACCCGCGCGGCCGACCTGCTCGCGGCGCGGGCGATCTTGAGGCCGAGTGGGAGCCTGGAGTTCGTGCACCCGATCGTGCGGGAGGCCGTCTATGCCGATCTCGGCTCCCATGAACGCGCCGCAGCACACGCTCGGGCTGCCTTGGTGCTTGCGGCCAGCGGCGCGTCCGAGGAACGGATTGCCGCTCAGGTCGTCGAGGCAGAGCCGGCCGGCGACGCCGAGCGGGTCGAGCTCCTGCGACGGGTCGGTGCGCACGCGCTGTCACGAGGAGCTCCGGCGGCCGCTGTCGCCTGGCTCGGACGAGCACTCGAGGAGCCACCGGCCGACGCGAGGATGGCGGAAGTTCTCTTCGAGCTTGGCTCCGCCGAGTTCCGCATCGGAGCGCCTGATGCGATCGCCCACCTCACCACCGCGGTCGAGCTGACTCCGACACCGACGCTGCATGGGACGTCGGCTCGTCTCCTCGGGCTCGCGCTGACGTTTTCGGGCGACTCGGAAGCGGCCGTCGAGGCGATCGAGTCGGCGATCGAGGCGGTCGAGCCCCACGATCGTGAGCTGGCGCTGCTGCTCGAGGCAGAGCTCGCCGCGCACGCCCAGGAAGCCAGCCTGGACAGGCGCGCGCCGGCGGCGCGGCGGCTGGAGCGGTACGCCGCCCTCGAGGGCGTCACACCCGGCGAGCGCCTGGTGCTGGCGAGCATTGCCTTCGAGCGCGCCCGCGCGAGCGAGTCCGAGAGGGAAGCGGTGGCAGAGCTCGAGCGCGGCCTTGCAGGCGGACGGTTGCTCGACGAGCAGGCAGTCGACGTTACCGCCCCCTCCTGTCTGCTCCTGGTCGGCCTGCTTGCGACGGACGCGCTCGATCTCGCCGACGCTTGCTTGGAGCAGGAGATCGCCGACGCCCGCGCGCAGGCGTCGATCCCCGCGGTGGCGTTCGTGCTCGAGTTTCGGGGCCGGGTCTCCTTGCGGCGAGGCGCCGTGGTCGATGCGGAGCAGGACGCGCGGACGGCGCTCGAGCTGCTCGTCAGTGGGAGGATCCGGCTCGCAAGAGCATCCGCGCTGGCCCTCCTCATCGAAGCGCTGATCGAAGAGGGTGACGTCGAGGCCGCCGAGCGGGCACTTCTCGGCAGCGGCTTTGGCGACGATATCCCGCCCGGACTTCCCTTCAACGACCTGCTCGAAGCGCGGGGTCTGCTGCGCGTGGCTCGGGGCAGGCCGACTGAGGGGCTTGATGACCTGATCGAGTTCGGCCGCCGCGACCCGCTCTGGGGCGGCGCGAACCCGCTCGCCTCCCGCTGGCGGTCTCACGCTTCTCTCTCGCGCTCGCCGCCGTGGGAGACCGCGAGCGAGCGCGAGAGATCGCTCGCGACGACCTCGAGCGAGCGCGGCGCTGGGGAACGGCCAGCGGGATCGGCGTCGCGCTCCGTGCGACCGCCTTGGTGGAGGGAGGCGCAGCATCGGTGGACCGTCTGCACGAGGCCGCGAACGTGCTCGAACGTTCGCCGGCGGGCCTCGGGCGTGCGCGCGCGCTCGCCGACCTTGGCGCGGCGCTGCGGCGCGCAAACCAGCGCTCGGAAGCTCGAAACGTCCTCCGAGCCGGCCTTGCTCTCGCCAACCGTTGCGGCGCGCGAGCGCTCGTCGAGCGAGCGGGCACCGAGCTGCGGCCGGAGCGCTCGAGCTCGCCCGACGAACGCGGGGTTCAGCCGCTGACCGTCTCGGAGGGCCGGGTCGCAGAGCTCGCGGCCGCGGGGCACAGCAATCCCGCGATCGCGCAGTCCCTGTTCGTGACGCGAAGGACGGTCGAGACCCATCTCGGCCACGTGTACCGCAAGCTCGGCATCTCCGGTCGCGGGGAACTCGGTCGAGCGCTGGCCGACCGGGCCCCGGCGGCCGATCGCTGATCTCCCGGACGCGATCCCACCGACGTCGGCGCCTGGACGCTCGTCGGTCTCGCCGTCTACGCGCTCTGCCGTCCGCACGGTCGACGCTCGCTGGTGCGTTGACGATCGGGGCAGGCGTTTACGAGCTCACACCGCTCAAGGGCGAGTGCCGCCGGCGCTGCCGCGAGCGCCCCCGCTCGGGCCTCCGGTTCGGCCTCTTCTGCGTCGGGTCGAGCATCGGGCTGATGGTGATGCTCGTCGCGGTGGGTGTGATGAGCGTCACCTGGATGGCGATCGTCGCCGTCGTCATCCTCGCCCAGAAGCTCGCGCGGCCGATCGCTGCCGTCGACGCCCGGCTCGCGCTCGCGATCGTCGGACTCGGAACCCTGATCGTGGTTGCGCCCCACCCGATACCGGGCCTCATAGCCCGATGTGACCCCGCCAACGCCCCGATCACCACGGAGGAAAGGAGAAGGGTGATGACAGACCACGCGATGACAGACCATAGGACCGGAACGCGCGAGGAGTGGCTCGCGGCCCGGCGCGAGCTGCTCGATGCCGAGAAGGAGCTGACCCGGCGCAGCGACGAGCTCGCGCGCCTGCGGCAGCAGCTGCCGTGGGTCCAGGTCAAGGGCGAGTACCTATTCGAGAGCGACGAGGGGAGCGCCACGCTCCAAGACCTCTTCCGAGGGCGCTCGCAGCTGCTCGTCTGCCACTTCATGTTCGGGCCCGAGTACGCGGCGGGATGCCCGTCCTGCTCGGCGATCGCGGACGGCTTCAACGGCTTTGTCGTCCACCTCGAGCATCACGACGTCGCGTTCTCAGCGGTGTCACGCGCGCCGCTCGCGAAGCTGCAGGCCTACAAGCAGCGGATGGGTCGTGGGCGTCGTCGTTCGGAAGCGACTTCAACTACGACTTCCAGGTGACGTTCACCGAGGAGCAGCAGCAGTCGGGAGCCGTCGAGCACAACTTCCGCGCGCTGGATACCCGCAGCGAGCTCGACGACTCACAGACGCTCGCCGTCTACGGCACGGACACGGCGACGGCCACGCGAGAAGCGCCCGGCATGAGCGCGTTCGCGCTCGAGGACGGGGTCGTCTACCACACCTACTCGGCGTACATACGCGGGCTGGACGGCCTCTGGGGCATGTACCAGTGGCTCGAGCGCGCCCCACGCGGGCGCAACGAGACAATGGTGCGAGGAATGGGCGACCTCCGAGCTGCCGCCTGGTACCGCCGCCACGACGAGTACGACGGCGCGTGAGCAGATGGAGCGGCGCGGCGGCCTCGCTTTGCGCAAGCCTGTGCAACTGCGCATCCTCCACCGCCAGCTCGCTGCCCTGGACGCCCTCGCCGCCGACGAGCGCCTGGCCGCAGCCTCGCTCGACGAGATCGCGGAGCGCTTCGTTACCGCGATCGTCACCCAGGTCCGCGCACTCGCCGGTCGTTCGGGCGTTCCTCGTGCAGGCGGTGCGAGACCCGGTCATGCGCGCGCGTGGCCGCCGGCCTCGAGCGCGTCACCGCGCTGCTGGTCGGACTGCTGCGGGGCCACCCCGGGGTCGCCCATCCCGACTCCGCGCTCGCGGCCGACGTGATCGTGCGCACCACGACGGGCGCGCTGCAGCAGGCCGTCCTGCCCGATCGCTCATTCCCTCGGCGGCGCTAGGCCGCGGAGCTGAGCCGGCGGCGCGCGGCTACCTGGGGGGCCAGAGGGAGCGGCCGGTGACAACCGAGGCGGTGCGGATCGCGTCCATCGACCCGGCTGATCCGCACGCGCGGCACTACCCGCGGGGTACGTCGCCGAGCTCGCTCGCTGCTTCGCGCACGGCTTCGACGCTGCCCGCAGCATCTCCGCCGAGGCGGCCGCGCTCAGGCCCCGGCCGGGCCTCCTGCTCGTCGCCACGCTGCGGTCGGAACGATTGGCGGCAGCGCGCTAAGGTTCGACGAACGACCGTCACGTCCAGCGTCTCGACGAGCTTGACCTGCAGCCGTGCGCGCGTTGGGCCCGGTGCGTTGCGATGACAGTGAGCTCGCCGACCGTGATCGACATGCCGCGCTCGATGACGCTGCGCGCGGCGTCGGGCTCCATGCCGTACTCGACGAGCGTTGTGATCGCCTGGTCGCCGGGCACGAGCGCGATCCGTTCGGACGGCGCGTTCGGGAAGCTGCCGCGCCTGTAGATCGACCAGTGGGTGATCGTGCTCACGCGTCGTCCCGCGGCGCCTCGCGTTCGGCGATCAGTTCTTGCCCCACGTGAAGAAGACGGGGTCGTCTAGCCGGATCGTCGTGTGGCCGCTCGTGATCCCCAGCGGCGCCATGAACGGCGCGCCCTGCACCCCCGGCGGCAGCTGGGGCCCGGGTGCCGAGCCGGCGCCCCAGCTTCCCCACATCCCTGGGGTTCGGCCGGCGCTCCGGCTCGGAGCGAATACCCGACCGCCGCCACGTCACCGCACACCCCGTCGACCGCCTGCGCCGGCGGCGAGCCTTACGGTAATGGCGCGTCGGTCGGGCGCCATTTCGGGACGTTGTGTCATCTGCTTGATGAGTCGTTGTGCGCAGAAGACGGCGAACTTACCCTCTTCACTCTCGAGGAACTGCTTGAAGGTCTTGTCCAGGTTGAACGTCTGGTAGGCCGCGACTCGGTCGTTGTCGCACTCGTGCATGGCGAGACCGCCCTCGTGTGGGTTGACCCACAGCCCGCAGCTCGAGCAGAACTCGGCAACCTCAGCCATCATTCGCTCCGCAGAGGCTGATGTAGTCGCGGGCGCCGGCGCTCGGCGAGCTCGTCGTCCAGGTCCGCCATCGGGTCCGCGAGGAGGAGGTGTGATCTTGTGGCCATGCCGGACATGAGGCCCGACCAACATGACCGCCTGCTGAGAGCGACCTAGGAGGTCCGTAAGAGCGCTGAGACCGCCAGCACGAGGGCCCTCCGGGGCACAGCTCACAGGCCGTCCTCCCGACGGTCGTTGATCTGTGAGGGTCGCGGCGAAGCCGGGCCCCGCGCAGATCCCCAGGCGGATGGGTATGAGCAGGAACTCGCTCTGGCTGGCGCGATCACGCACCGACACGGGGCGCAGCGGCGAGATCAGGTCTCGTTCGAGCTGGTTGCTGAGGGCATGCTTCGCGACGTCGGGTGCGACCCCGGGTTCAGCCCGACCGTGATCGGCTCACCGCGGCGCGCGACGGTCGCGCTCGTCAGGTGTTCGCACGACTCGGCGAGTTCACGCCCTGCACCTCGACGCGCACGTCGCCGTTGACGCGTAGGGTGCACTAACTCGGTCTCAGGCTGCCGCGGCTTCGTATTCGTGGATGAGGCCGCCGAGCAGGTCTCGTCGTCGGGTCGCCATTGCTGATTCGGCGGGCCGGCCTCTCACGGAGGGCGTCGCGGGCGGGTCGGGCGCTCGCAGATCGAGCGCGCGGTGAGGGCGCCGCTCGTTGTAATGGCGGACATAGACCCGGAGGACGCGCTCGAGCTGGCGGCGGCTGAGGATGAGCAGCCGGTCCAGGCACTCGCGCCGCACGCTGCCGACCCAGCGCTCGATGTGCGCGTTGGCGTTCGGTGCCTGGAGAGGTGTTCGGATGACCCTGATTCCCTCGCCGTGGAAGGCGGCGTCGAAGCCGCGGGCGAGCTTCGCGTCGCGGTCGTGGATCAGGAACCGCGGCCGCCGGCCGTGATCGCCGAGGTCCATGAGCACGTTGCGTGCCTGCTGCGCAATCCAGCGGCCGTCGGGGTTGCTCGTACAAGCGATGTACTCGATGCGGCGGGTGCCGATGCAGATGAACACGAGCACGTAGAGCCGGCGCAGCAGGACGGTGTCGACGGTGAGGAAGTCGCAGGCGAGCGTCGTCGCGGCGTGCTGACGCAGGAACGAGGGCCAGTCCTGCCGGTCGCGCCGGGGTGCCGGCGGGACTCCGGCTGCTCTGAGCACGTTGCGCACCAGCGTGGCCGAGACGTCGATCCCGAGCTTGCGCAGCTCGCCGACGATCCGCAGGTAGCCCCAGCCGTTGTTCTCGCGCGCCAATCGCAGGATCAGCTCGCGCACATGACCGTCGACCGGCGGCCGGCCGGGACGCCGGTGCGGGTACGTCCAGTGTCTGGCGATCAGCCGCCGATGCCAGCGCAGCAGCGTCTCCGGCCTGACCGAGAACGCCCTCCAGGCGCGACGCGGCAGCACCCGGCTCAGCGCGGCCAGTAGCAGCCGGTCGCGCGGCGCGAACCGCGGCCTGCTGACCTGCCGCCGCAGGATCGACAGCTCGTGGCGCAAGACCAGGATCTCAAGCTCCTTGGAGCGCCCGCCGCGCCCGAGCAGCACCACCAGCTCGAACACACGACGGGCGAGGACGTACACCAAAGACAGGACCAAGAGCACCTCCACAGGACCGGGACGCCCGACGCTACCCAGATCCCGACCCGGTGCGCCGCCGCCCACCCACAGCCGGACCGAGTTTGTGCACCCCACGGCCCGCCGGCAGGGTCTTGCTCGGCCCGAAGCTAACGACGATGCGCTGGCTGCCGGCGAGCTTGAGCCGCCCCAAGGCGCTCGATGGCCTCCCGTCGACCCACATGCGCACCGCGTTGGCGCCGCCGGCCCGGTAC
>JBKOVQ010000035.1:0-9499 GCA_046723985.1 Actinomycetota bacterium
CGCGGCCTCGTTCCCGCGACCGGTATAGAACGAGCCCGGAATCTTGCCCTGCTTGTAGAGGACGTGGCCCATCTCCTCGAGGCCCCGCGTCATCAGCATCGAGCGGTAGAGAGCGACGAGAGCGTCGCGGTCGAGGCCGACAACCACGGAGCGACGCTACCGCAATCCCCGGCGGCTGGCTCAACCGGATGACGGTGCCCTCGCGGGTCAGCGGTGGTGGAAGCTGCTCGCCTCCCGTGAGCTCACGGGTCGCGGCGATCGGCTTTTGTGCGCTTTTATACTTATCGAATGCACCTGCGCAAGGACGCAAAGGTGTCGCTGCTCTCGGACGTCCCTCTGTTCGGGCGGTGCTCGAGGCGGCAGCTGGCCAAGATCGCATCGATCGCAGAGGAGGTCGACTATCCCGCCGCGACGGCCGTCGTTCGCAAAGGAGATCCGGGCAGCCATTTCTTCGTGATCGTCGACGGCGAGGCCGACGTCCGGAGGGGCGCACGAAAGCTCGCCACACTTCGGGCGGGAGGCTTCTTCGGCGAAATCGCACTCGTCACCGGCTCGCCCCGAACGGCCACCGTCACGACCGGTACGCCGATGCGGGCGCTGGTCATCGCGAGCCGCGACTTCCGCCAACTGCTCCAGGACGCGCCTGACCTCCAGCTCAAGGTCCTCGAGGAGATCGGCAGGCGGCTCGAGCAGCTCTCGTCCGAACAGGCGCCGCAGCGAGTCCGGCTCCGCTTTTAGCCGGACGGGATCACGGTAGCGAGGCACTAGGCAGCGGCCGGTACGCGCTGAAGAAGCTGCGCACCGCGCTCGCGGAGCCCGCACCCGTCGTGGGCGCCGCCGCTTGAATCCGAAGGGCGTCGCCTTTCAGCCGATGAGTCTTCGGCGTCCGCGCGGTCTGAGTACGTGAACCCGACGAGCAGGAGGCTCAAGTGTCCAAGCTGCAGACCAAGCTGAACATCAACACGGTCGGCCGCGTGTGCGTCACGGTCGGAGACACCGACCGCGCGATCGACTTCTACGTCGACACCCTCGGTTTCGAGAAGGTCGTCGACGTCCCGATGGGACCAGGGATGCGCTGGGTCGAGGTTGCGCTTCCCGGCACGAAGACGACGATTGCCCTCGCTCCTCCGCCGCAGGGGCAGGAGGCGGGCGGTGGCCAGACCGGCATCTGCCTCGACACCTCGGACGTGGACGCCGACCACGCGGCGCTCGAGACCGCCGGCGTCGATGTCGACGACGAGGTCACCCGCTGGGGCGACCCGGTGCCGCCGATGTTCTGGCTGCGAGATCCCGACGGGAATTCGCTGATCGTCGTCCAGCCGTCGTAGCTGCAACGCCCTGACCGGGCCGTGTCGGGGACGGATCCCCCCGGCGCGGCCCGACGACGCTCGCCGGTTTGCGTTTCCGGCAACTCCTTTGAATAATCCGCGCGACAGCGGTCGAGCCCGCGTTCCCGGGGGGAAGGTTGGTCGAGTCACAGGAACATCGGCGGGTATCCCGACCTCGAAGGGGACAACCATAGCGCGGCCTCGCGGACGCCCTGCGAGCCGACGCCGCACCGTCGGGGTGGAGCCGCTCCGCTTCGCCGCGGGTTGGCGTTTGCTCGGCCGTGACGTCGTGGCCACGGCCGACCCGGCCGTGCCGTCGGTGCACGTGGATGTCATCCGCGCGGCGGACCTCGTCGCGCTGTCGGTCACCGCGGTGGGCTGCGAGCTCGTCGCCGGGGGCAACTCGCCGCCGGTCCTCCGCCCGATCCAGGGCCAGGAGGCGCGCCTGGTCGTCACCTACCCGTACCAGCACCTCGCCGAGGAAGCGGCCTACGAGGGCAGGTCGAAACCCACCGACGCGCCGGTGCTGACGGGAGGGGACGGCGGTGCCCCGACTCCTGAGCCGACGCCCGACAACCCGAACGTGCAGGTGACACCGCTCGTCGACGTCCGGCCGGCACGGTCGAGCCGACTCGTGTTCGGCGTCCCTGCGGGGGAGTCGATCGAGTTCTCGAGCGCCGGGATTCTGGACGCGATGAAGCGGCTCGAGCTCGTCGTCCACCCCCTTGCGCTTCCGGGCGACCGCCCTACAACCGGCTCGTTCGGCGACGCTCCCTTCATCCATCTGCCCGGAGGCCTCGTCGCCTACCTCGGCGCACAGGGGCCGCTGATCGCGAAGGCGCCGAGTGCGGTCGTCGAGGTGGACACCGGCACACCGGGAGGGCTGGCATTCCAGGCTCGCGAGCTGCGCCGTGCGCGGACCGCGCTGGAGGTCCAGACTGGGGTCGCCGCTGCCCGCGCGGTGGCCACGGACGCTCCAACCGCCGTCCCCGACCTCCTCATCGGCGACGTCGTGGTGGCCGCACGCCCGATCATCGGCATCGGCGGCCTCGTCGTCGAGCCCGGACGCAGGCCGCGACCGCGGGCGAAGCTAAGCCGTCGACCGACCGACCGGGAGACGGCGATCGAGGCGCCGTTCCGGCTCGTGATCTCGCCGAGCACGGAGGGACGATGGTCGCACGCAACCGACCCGGTCCCGGCCGACGACGAGCCCCACCACGTCGAGCTCTGGCACAGCCGTCTCGGCACCGCCGCTCAGGAGCCGGACGGGACGCCCGGCGTCGACGAGCGGAACGACCAGCGGCGGGTCGTCCGGGCGATCTGGGCGCGCGACCGCGAGACCACGATCTCCGACTGGCAGACGAACAAGAAGCCGACGCACGCGAACGAGCCCTTCCGGATGTCGCTCGACCCGGCTGACCGGAACATGCTCGTTCGACAGACCGCGGAGACCTGGCCGGGCTCCCACAACACGCAGATCCGGCCCGTCCCGGTGGCGGCGCAGAGCTTGTGGCTGTCCGCGCTCGGCGCCTGGCTCGACCTCCATGGTGCGTGGACGACCAAGCCGTACTCACGAGCAGGGATGACCTCGATCCTCGCCTGGGACGAGATCGCGCCGATGGGCCGAGACGAGTACGTCCGGGTGGTCTACCCCGGATACCTGTATCCGCTCGGACACCAGACGGCGCTGGTGAAGGTGACGGAGCGGAAGATGAAGCAGGTCTCACCGTCATACGCCGGCCTCTACCAGCGGAAGTTCCTGGTGATCGGCGAGCCGGTGCGTACGTACTCCGACACCCACGACTTCCCGTTCGTCAAGGTCGGCATCCGCCCGCTGGTCACGCCGCCACTCGACGACCCTGGAGCCGACCAGGACAGCTTCTTCTGGCCGCGGATCGGCGGGCAGTACTTCAACTTCACGCTCGACGCCGACGACCACCAACTCGGCCCCGTGCCGCTCCAGACTCCGTTGCTGTGGGTCGCGGAGTCGTACGACGACTTCGCCAAGGTCGACGCCGAGTACGACTCCAACCCGAACCGGAAGATTTCGGCCCACGGCCAGAAGGTCGCCTTCGCACCGGTGCAGAAGGGTGGCGACACCGTGCTGGAGACGGTGTCGATCTCGCTGCGCGGCAAGGCGATCCTGGGCGACTCCCGGCCGCACATGAGCCAGGCGAAGGTGTCGGTGCCCGCCGTACAGCAGCTGTCGGCCACGGGCCCCGTGCCGATCGTCTACCACTCGCTCTACCGGTCGGGCGGTTTCACGGATCCGAACAACACCGGCGAGGTGTGGGCGGCGATTCCGCTCGATAACTCGCAGGTCGAGCACCCGACCGACGAGGTCAGCCCGCTACCGCAGCTGAAGTTCGGCGCGGGCGCGCCCTCCGGCAGCGACAAAGCGGGTGGATTCCTCGCACCCGATCTCCCGATCCGCGGCCTCTCTCGCAAGTCCGGCACGGTCGGCGACCTCGTCGGAATGGCGACGCAGCACTTCGACCCGACCGAGTTCCTGAAGGGCGCGCTGCCGAAGCTCTTCGGCATCGTCAACCTGGTCGACCTGGTCGAGGCCGTCACCGGCGAGCCGCTGAAGATTCCGAGTGTCGCGTCGGAGGCCCTCGACCGGATCGAAGGACTCCTTGCCGACCTCCAGCAGGTGAAGGCAGCGGCGCAGGAGGCGGTCGACGAGGCGAACAAGCTGGTCGCGCGCGCGGCGGCCAAGACAACCCAGCTCCAGAACGAGGCGCAGACGGCGCTCGCCGATGCCCAGTCAGCAGAGGCGAAGGTCGTGAATGCGGTCGACGACTTCGTCGCGCTGCTCGGCACCCTGCATGACAAGGAGAAGGCTGTAGTGGAGGCGGCTGTGGCCGCAGACCTGAACGCGCTGCGAGGCGCGGTCGGCGACCTCCAGCAGCTCGGGCCGAAGCTGCCGCCGTTCATCCGCAGTCGGATCGCGACGCTGACCAAGGTGCTGGACGAGGTGCTGGCCGCGGCCGACCTGGTCGAGGATCTCTACCGCTTCCTGAACGGGTTCGATCCGTCGAGCGTTCAGGCTCGATTCCACTTCGAGTGGCGGCCGCAGCTCACGTCGTGGCCGTCCCCAGCCAACCCGATCCTCAAGGTCGAGCCCGACAGCCTGCTTCTGGCCGTCGACGGGCGTGCGAGCGGCAAGGGTCAGATGGGCGTCGACGTGCTGGCGGAGATCCGCGACTTCGAGCTCGACCTCGTCGGCTCGGAGAAGCTCGTCCGGATTGCGTTCGACCACCTCTCTTTCAAGGCGGGCTCTTCCGGCAAGCCCGAGGTCGACGTCGTCATCCAGAAGAACGAGTTCGTCGGGATTCTCGCCTTCATCGAGACGATCAAGGACCTGATCCCGTTCGACGGGTTCTCGGATCCCCCGTACTTCGACGTCGACTCGCAGGGACTGAAGGCCGGCTTCACGCTCGCCCTGCCGAGCCTGTCGATCGGCGTCTTCACCCTCGCCAACATGTCCCTCGGCGCCGATGTGCAGGTGCCGTTCCTCGGCAAGACCACCTCGGTCGGGTTCAACTTCTGCACGCGCGAGCGACCGTTCACGCTCGCTGTCGTCTTCCTCGGCGGCGGCGGCTGGTTCGGCCTCCGGATCGGTCCGGACAAGCTGCAAGAGCTCGAGCTCGGGCTCGAAGCCGGCGCGGTGCTGGCGATCGACCTCGGAGTCGCCTCCGGCTCGATCTCGGCGATGATCGGGATCTACATGCGGCTGGAGGGCGACAAGGGGTCGCTCACCGGCTACTTCCGCCTGCGGGGCGAGGTCGACGTGCTCGGCCTCATCTCCGCCGCGATCGAGCTCTACCTCTCGCTCACCTACGAGTTCGACACCGGCAAGATGGCCGGCCAGGCGACGATCACCGTCGAGGTCAAGGTCCTCGTCTTTTCCGGCTCGGTGAAGATCCACGCCGAGCGCACGTTCGCCGGCGCGAACGGCGACCCGTCCTTCCTCCAGGTGATGGGGGCAGAGAGCGGGACCTCGCCGGCCTGGTCCGAGTACTGCACCGCGTTCGCCAAGGCCGCCTGATGCCGACCGAGATCTTCACCGTCTGTGCCCTCCCCCACTCGTGCGTCGCCGGTGCCGACTTCCACGTCTCGCTGTTCGTGTCGCCGAAGCTGACCCCGGACCAGCCCTTCGACGAGCTGCACACCTTCTCCCTGTTCCCGCACTGGGGAGCGGTCGTCAAGCAGAAGGTCGTGGTCGAGCTCTTCGACCAAGCCGGGCCGATCGAGGCGACGCCGCTGCTCGGCGTGCTCAAGCCGAACGTCTGGAACGCGGCCTTCCCGCCGGAGACGCCGGTGAACGGCCAGCCCGTCCCCGACTGGCAGCAGCGCCGCTGGCGGACCTTCGACGCGCGCATCGTGCACGACTTCGGCAAGGCCGTGCACCTCGCGACCATGTACGCGAGCCCGACGGCGCCGCCCGCGCCCGACGACCATCCCCTGGCCGGCCCGCTGGCCGAGATCTCCGGACGGTACTACCGAACCCAGCATGTGGCGGACGTCGCGCGCCGACGCGTCTACGACGAGTCGCTGATGACCGAGGACTTCGACCAGATCGTCGAGTCGGCTGAGTCGCCCGCGGTGATCGGTCGGGTGATCTCGGAACAGCAGCCGTGGCTCAGACGGATGGCGCTCGAGCTCCACCGCGCGCGCCGGTTCTACGAGCGTCCCGAGGAGGCCGGAGAGTACCGCGAGCGTCCGCTCGACGGAGCGGTCAGCGCGCCGCTGGCGCGCCCGGAGCCCGAGTTCCACGAGCGCTGCGCCATGGCGGGCGATCACCCGACGCTGCTGCGCACGCTCGGGCTCGTGATCGACCTGAAGGTCGCCGATCCCGACCGGCTGCGCTCGTCCCGGTGGCTCTCCGCGGCGATCGTCGTCGACGGCGACCGGGGGCCGTGCCGGCTGACCCGAACCCGCTGTCGCGCCGTCGGGGACGACCTCGTCACCGTCGCGGAGACCGCAGACTGGGTCGACGGAATGGCGCGGCTCGGCGACGAGGAGCGCTTCGCCCTGCTCGATCTCGAAGCCGACGGGACCGCGATCAAGCTCGAGCGCTTCCTCTGGACGCTGCCGCGGCTCCAGGAGATCCAGGCGCAGGACGCGCCGACGAACGCCGCCACACCCGCCCTCCGCGCGAACGGGTTCACCGTCGTCCGCGTCGGTGAGGCACAGGACACGCTCGAGCGGATCGGCCGCCAGCACGACCTCGAGCAGGCCGTGGGCCAGGCGCAGCCGCCGACGCTGGCCACCGAGGACGTGACCCGCGGGGTGCGGATCGAGGTCTGGGACGACACCGCGAAGCGTTGGGAATCGCTCCATTCTCGCCTGACGACCATCAGGGTGGTCGGCGCGGGCAAGGTGCTCGACTCCTCGCCCGAGGAGGGCTTCATCCAGGGGACGGCGGCATCCGAGAGCGCGAAAGCCGAGAACTCGCCGATCCACGTCCACGAGGCCATCTTCGGCTGGGAGGGCTGGAGCCTGTCGGCGCCGCGGCCGGGGAAGCGCGTACGCCACGAGAACGGGAAGGAGATCGTCGAAGACGTGCCGACGAGCACGCCCGATCCCGTCCATCCGATCCTGGTCGTGAACCACGTCCGCCCGGGGACCCTGCCCCGTCTCCGGCTCGGCCGTTCGTACGCGATGCGTGCCTGGGCGGTCGACCTGGCGGGCAACTCGCGGCCGCACGAGCTGAATCCCCCGCCGGCGCCCGCCGCCCCTGTCGCCGGAGTGCTCGGGCCGTCGCTGGCCCGTCTCTCCCCGAACGTCGATGCCTCGTTCCGCCTCCCGCCGGAGCTGCGCCTCACGACGAACGCGGTCTTGGAAGCGCGACGGCTGGCCACGCCGGATGCCGCCCCGGCGCCGCCGCCGTTCACAAGCGATGAGCACGAGGCGCTCGTACGCGCTCGGCTCGGTGAGCGGATCGCGAGCCGGGCGCCGATCGCGCCGGTCTCCTTCGACCGTCACGCCGCGGTTGCCGAGGCGATCGCGGCTGCGATCGCCGACCGCGAGCAGCCGTTCGTCGCCGAAACCGCCGCGCGCACGGCGGACGCGCTCGGTCCGCTGATCGCTTCACATCTGGCATCCGCACCCGGCCTCGGCTTGGCCGGGGCCGCCGAGCGGGCGCTGGCGACGGTCACGCCGAAGCGGCCGTTCCTGCGCTGGGACCCGGTGCCCAGCCCCGCGGTCGTCCCGCTCCGGCGTTACACGGAAGGCGAATCCGTCCGCGTCCTGGTCGTCCGCTCCGGCGTCACGCAGGACCCGGACACGCTCGAGATCACGGTCACGTCCCCGGACGAATATGCGGCGCCGCTCGGCTCGTTCGGCTACGTCGCGGAGAGCGAGCGCCACCTCGCGCCGCCGAAGACGAGCCAGGTCCAGGCCGAGCTGCACGGGATGTTCGACGAGGCGATCGGCTCGACCAAAGCGGTCGACCACCAGAAGTTGCTCGCGGTCGCGCTCCTCGAGAACGGCTCCTTCCTCGATCTCGACATCGCCGACATCGACAACCCACCGGCCAGGATCGCCCAGCCGGGAGTCGGCCTCGAGATGCAGCCCGGCGCGCCGCAGGCCGAGCCGATCACATTGCCCCTGCTCGGGCCGGACGACCCGCCCGCACCCGGGAAGGGGTACAACCTTCCACCCGGCCAGTACGTCGTCCACGACACGCCCGACCTCGTGCTCCCCTACCTCCCCGACCCGCTGGCCCGCGGCGTCTCGTTCGTCTTCCAGGAGGCCGGTCTCGACCGTGCGATTCCGTTCCCGTTCGGCACCGAGGGGTTCACCGCACGGTACCGGGGGAAGTGGCCCGAGATCGAGCCCTTCCGGCTTGTACTCGGCGGCGGCGAGCTCGCCGGCAAGGTTGCCGGTCGTGTGATCACCGCCTCGCTGCCCCCGGGGGACGTCCAGCGGTTCCGGCTCGCCTCGTCGTTGCAGCAGGACGATCTCGACCTGTTCGGCCCCTGGCGGAGCCTGCCGCAGCCGGTCCGCGACAACAAGGACGTCGCCGAGGCCGCGGCGGACGGATGGCTCTGGGGCCTGACCCCGTTCGAGGACGTCGTGCTCGTCCACGCCGTCCCCCGCCCGCTGGAGGCTCCGCGGCCGACGAAGCTGCTGCCCGTGCGCGGGATGGGCTCCACCCGGGTGACCCTGGCCGGCGCCGTCGACCTCCACGGCCCGAGCACGGACCACCTCACCGCCGAGGCGAACTGGACCGATCCGGTCGACGACGTCACGCTCCCGATCTGGGAGGACCGCCCGACCACCGGTCACGCCTTCACCTCCCCCGTCCTGCCGTTCGAGGATCTCGCGCTCCTCGGGCCGGTGGAGTTCGACGGTGCCCTGCCCGAGGTCGGGAGGCTCCATGTGCATGCGGCCAACCACGAGCTGGGAGACACGAAGCACCGTGTGATCGACTACCGGTTCCGCGCCTCCACGCGGTTCCCCGAGTACTTCCACGCTGACCTGCTCGAGCCCGACCCGAACGTCCCGGACGACGACGGCCGCAGCGTCGTCGGGCCGACCGTCTCCGTCTCCGTGCCCTCCTCCGCCCGGCCGGCCGCGCCCGTCGTGCACTCGGTCGTCCCGCTCTTCCGCTGGTCGGACGGAACCGAGCCCGAGCAGCCGGTCGCCCGCCGCCACGGACGGCGGGCCGGCCTGCGCATCTTCCTCGAACGTCCCTGGTTCTCGAGCGGCGCCGGCGAGCTGCTGGGCATCCTGCTCGCTCCCGGCGGCGACGACACCTTTGGGCCGCCGGCTCCAGATGAATCCGGGTTCCCCTTCGTCAGCAAGTGGGGCGGCGACCCGGCGTGGTTCAGCGCTCCGGTCGACCGGCGACCCCTCGCCCCCGTTCAGCTCGACAATCTGCTGCGCACGAGCGGGCTCGACGACCGGCCCGAGCCCGGCCGGCCGGTCACGCCCCCAGAGCGATTGCCGCTGGCGTCTCTGCCCGATCGGCCGGTGGTCTCGGTCGTCGGGTACAAGCCGCAGTACAACCGGGAGCGCAGACTCTGGTACGTCGACGTCGCGATCGATCCCGGCCCGACCTTCTGGCCGTTCGTGCGGCTAGCCCTCTGCCGGTACCAACCGGACAGCATCGCCGCCTGCCACCTTTCGCCGCCCGTCCGTTGTCACTACGTCCAGCTGAC
>JBKOVQ010000052.1:0-11618 GCA_046723985.1 Actinomycetota bacterium
CTGACGCCCCAGAGGCGGTCCTTCAGCGCGCGGGCAACCTCCAGCGAGGTGCGTACGGAGTCATTCTCGAAGTCGACCAGCACGACGATGTTGAAGTCCGCGGGCGCCCACTCGGCGAACTTCGTGGCGGCCAGGACGGTGTTGCCACCGTAGGCGGCGATCAGCGCGTGCGGCACGGTGCCGATCCCGCGCCCACCCCACCACGAGGACTGGGCGTCGGTGGTGACGCCGATCTCTACGCCGACGAGCGCGCCCGCAACGTAGGCGGCGTATCCGTCGCCGGTCTGGACACGATGGTGGTCGTGGCGGGCCGGCATGAAAATGATCGGCTTGCCGGCGGCTGCCTCCAGGACGCGTGTGACGTTCGTCGAGATCAGCGTCCGCCGTGCGAGCACGCCGAGGTACACCGTCTCCAGGTGGGCGAACAGCGTGTAGTCGCCCTCGATCGTCATCACGGTCTCCCACGGCTCGACTCGGTCGCCGTCGTACAGGGCATGGACGGTCAACACATCCCAGTCCTCGGAGCACAGCTTGAGGACGGCAATCGCCTCGTCCATCCCGCCGAGGACGGCCTCGTGCTTCTGGAAGACCTGCATCACCACCCGAGGGTGGCGTTCGTCGGCAAGCAAGGCCGACCGCGTGTGGTTGAAGTAGGCGTCGGTGTAGTAGCCCTCCCGCATCTTCTCCAAGGGGAGGTCGAAGATCTCCGGCGGGAGCCTCTTACCCTGTCGCCGGGTGTTCAGCGCCATGGCGGTGGGCCTCCTCGGTCTCGAGCCGGAGGCACGCCTCGAGCGCCGCCTCGGCGACCTCGAGCTGACCGGCGTCGGGCTCGTCGGTGGCGAGCCGGTGTTGCAACTCGTGCCCCGGCCACGCCAGCACCCGGGCAGCCGGGTGATTTGGGTTCCGCACCATCCACGAGAAGATCTCGGTCGCTGCGGCGATGCTCCCGACCGCTGCGGCCAAACGCGCGAGCCCCTGAGCCCGCACCGGCGCCTTCGCGGCAAGCGCTGCGCCCAGCGCCGAGGTGACGAGCAACGGGCCGATCAGATGCGTGCCGCAACGCTCGTGCTCCTTCCCGCGCGGCTCGCCGTGCTCGTACGTTCCAATCGCGATGTGTTCGGCGCCGTGGTAGGCGGCGAGGTCGGACCCGCGCAACGCCAGCGTCGCAGGCAGGAGGGAAACCGCGCCGCCGACCAGCTCCCTCGTCGCCGGCCCGAGCACCGACGACCGTCGGAGCCCGTGCGCGACGATCGCACTGGCGACGATCGAGGCGAGCACGGACGGCCGCTCGAACGGGAGCCGCGCCTCCGGCCGAGCTCGGCGAATCCGCGGCAGGAGCGCGAACGCGTCGAGTATGCGCATGGGGCCGCGGAGCAGCGGGTTGGTGACGCCCGCACCCCGCAGGCGCTTCTTCCCGGAGGCCACTCGCAGCTCTCCGGCGTCCGTACGGACCGCCACCGCCCAGGACGTCGGCCCGTGCACCAGCACACCGTTCTGGAGCGCCATCCCGCCGAGGCGGATCTTCCCCTGCTCGTCCATCGGGTCCAGGGTACCCCGCGCCGTGTGCTGACGTCTCGCTGCTCGAAGCGTCACGCCCCCGTCACAGACGTGTGGCTGTTTCGCGGCTACGCTCGCAGTGGGGAGGAGGCCGGGAACGCCTAAGCAGAAGGAGCCGCGCCGCTTCGGCCGCCGCCGACCGTGACGGCGACGTGCCGCAGGAACTCGACGCCGAGCTCGAGGTCGTCGACCGCGATCCGCTCGTCGGCCGAGTGGATCAGCCGAGCGGCGAGGTCGGCGCTCATCGCCCGCAGCGGGAAGAACCCGTAGGCGACCGTGCCGAAGGCCTCGCGCAGCCAGTGCGAGTCGGTGAATCCGGCGACGCCGATCGGCGCGAGGCGGGCGCCCGGCTCGAGCCAGTCCACGAAGGCCTGGATCGCCGACCAGAGCGGAGTCGCGAGCTCGGACCGAGTCCCGCCCTGCCCGTCCCGCCACTCGAGGTCGTAATCGCCCTGGCCGAGCCATGCCCGAAGCACCTGGTCGGCGTCCTCCTCGGTCTGCCCGGGAAGCAGCCGGCAATCGACCGTCACCTCGCACCGGCCTGGGATCACGTTCCGTTTCGCGGAGGCGGAGACCATCGTCGGCGCGACCGTCATCCCGAGCAACGGTTCGACGAGCTCCGCGGCCAGCTCGTCGACCGACCGCGCCAGCTCCAGCGCCTCACCGGCCGGCGGCACGTTGTCCAGGAACGCACCGAGAAACGCCTCCGTCTCGGGCGTCAACACCGGGTCGGCCGAGAACGCTCCGAGCCGCTCGATCAGCGGCGCCGCTTTGACGAGCGCGTTGTCCGCGATGCTCGGCATGGAGCCGTGTCCACTTCGGCCGCGAACACAGAGGACGACCGGTGAGCTCCGCTTCTCTGCCGACGAGCAGAGGTAGAGGACGCGCCCACCGAGCTCGATTCGGTCACCGGCGCCTTCGTTGACGGCATAGTCGCAGCGCACCGCGTCGGGATGTTCGGAGCAGAGCCACTGGAGTCCGTACATGACCCCTTCGCCCATTTCCTCGTCGGCGGTCGCGGCGAAGATCAGGTCACCGGTCGGCCGGAAGCCTTCTCGCGCCAGGGACGCGATCGCCACCGCGCTCGCCGCCACCTGGCCCTTCATGTCGAGCGCGCCGCGTCCCCATACGCACCCGTCCCGCAGCTCACCCGACCAGGGGTCAACCGACCACTCGGCGGGATCGGCGAGGACGGTGTCCGTGTGCGAGAGCAGCATCAGGCTCGGCCCGTCGCCTCGGCCGGGAATCCGTGCGACGAGGTTCGCCCGCTCGGGGACCCGTGCATAGAGCTCGCACTCGACCCCGAGCGGCTCGAGGTATTCGCGCAACACCTCGGCGGCTCCGGTCTCGTTGCCCGGCGGGTTGACCGTGTCGACCCGGATCAGCGCCTGAAGGAGCGCGACGGCCTCGTCGCGGAGATCGGCGCCTTCGGCGTCACGACATCGCCTCTCACCAAGTGCGACATCTTCGCTGTCGCTTTTGTGCTCGGCTTCGTCTCTCACCGGCGCGTCCCGAGGATCAGCACGAACACGCGGGTGAGCGAGCCGTCGCTGAAAAGGTGCTCGTACTCCCGCCCGGCGTCCTCGCGCTCGTTCGGTCCAAGCGTGTCCAGCCACGCCTTCAGCGGTGGCACCGACGTCGAGAGCAGCTGCCAGCAGTCGTCCGCCGACGCCGCGGCGATCGTCGACTCTCCGCGCTCGAACGCCAGCTCGGCCTCGGGAAAGAGGCCGCGCACGTACTCTTCGTCCCCCCACCGCTGCGCGGTCGTGCCCTCGTAGTCGGGTCGCAGTCGCGCGCCCAGCTGGAACCACTCGTCCCGTGTCCACGTCGTGATCGCGAACCGCGCCCCCGGCCGGCAGACGCGCGTCAGTTCGGCCGCCGCCAAGGCGTGGTCGGGTGCGAAGATCATCCCGAAGGCCGAGGCGGCCGAGTCGAACTCCCCGTCCGCGTACGGCAGCGACTGCGCATCGCCCTCGTCGAAGCGAATCGACAGCCCGGCGTCGCGCGCTGCAGCCCGCGCCTTGGCGATCTGGTCGGCGGAGATGTCGAGCCCGATGACGTCCGCGCCGCCCCGAGCAGCGACGAGCGCGACACCTCCGGTGCCGCAGGCGAGATCGAGGAAGCGGTCGCCCCGCTTCGGTCCGAGCGTCTCGACCATCCTGCGGTGGATCGGAGCGAACGCCTCCGCGATTCGCTCGTAGGTCGCTCCGTTCCAGGCGGCCCCCGTGTCGCTCAGCCTTGCCCCTCGATCGCGCGGTTCGTCAGCTCGGTCCGGACCTTCCACAGGTCCGGGTAGAGCTTTCGCTGGACGAGCTTGCCGAGCATCTCCACCGGTGTCCCCTGCGTCCCGACGACGTCGCCGCCGATGACCCGCTCGACGACCATGAAGTGCCTGACGCGCCAGGTCGTCGCCCACTCGTCGAGGTCGGTGAGCGACTCGGCCAGCTGGTAGAGGTCTTCGCGCTCGCGGCCCTTGGTGTAGACCTCGACGAGGGACAGTCCCTCCTTGCGGCGAAGCTCGTCGAACGCCTGGAGCAGAGCCGGAGCGGCATGCCGCACGCGGTTCCAGCCCGGTGAGTCGAAGCCGCTTCCGTGCCCAAGGACGGGCCGGACGTCCGCGGTGTACTCCCACGGCGACATCAGCTCGAGCATGTCCAGAGCGTGGGTGACCAGCTTGAAGCAGAGCACCGCACGGCCGAGGAGCCGAAGCGCCGGCCGGATCTCGCTCCGCTCCAGCTGAGCGGTCGCGAGCTCCATCTCTTCCGCTGCGAGCTTCAGCCAGAGCTCCGACGCCTGATGCGTCGTCTGGAACAGCAGCTCGTCATGGTGCGCACGCTCCTCCGGGGTCTTCTGGAGCGCGAGCAGCTCGTCGGTGCGAAGGTAGCGCTCGTAGTCGCTCGCTCCGCGGCCGGGCAGAACCGGCGCGAACTCGTCGGCCAGGCCGGTTTGCTCCTGTCGCGACATGCGCTGAGCATACTTCTGCCGTGTCGGACCTGTTTGCAGACGCCGCCGAACAGCGTTCTGCCGAGCACGCCCCGCTGGCGATGCGGCTGCGGCCCGCGACGCTGGAAGACTTCGTCGGCCAGGCGGACGTGCTCGCGCGGGGCTCCGCCCTGCGACGCGCGATCACGGAGGACCGGGTCGGCTCGGCGATTTTCTTCGGGCCGCCCGGCAGCGGCAAGACGACGCTGGCCCGGATCATCGCGGCGACCACCGGCGCGGCGTTCGAGGAGCTCTCGGCCGTCTCGGCGACGGTCGCCGATGTGCGCGGCGTGCTCGCCCGCGCCACCGAGCGGCTCGGCGCCCAGGGGCAGCGGACGATCCTGTTTCTGGACGAGATCCACCGCTTCAACAAGGCCCAGCAGGATGCGCTCCTGCCGGCGGTCGAGAACGGCCTCGTCACGCTGATCGGGGCGACGACCGAGAACCCCTATTTCGAGGTGAACTCCGCGCTACTCAGCCGCGTGCAGCTCTTCGAGCTCCAGCCGCTGACGGTGGAGGAGCTCGACCGCGTGGTCGCGCGCGGCGAGCGGGCGCTCGGGATCGAGCTCCCCGCCGAGCTTCGGGAGCTGGTCGCAAGACGCGCGGGCGGGGACGCGAGGAACGCGCTCAACATCCTCGAGTCGGCGGCGGCCGCCGCCGGCGGCGCGCCGGTGACGGATGCGAACGTGGAGGACGCAGCGCGGAAGCGACCGCTCCTCTACGACAAGGGCGGCGACGCCCACTACGACTTCACCTCCGCGTTCATCAAGGCGATGCGCGGCTCCGACCCGGACGCGGCCGTGTACTACCTCGCGGCGATGCTGGAAGGAGGCGAAGACCCGCGCTTCATCGCCCGCCGGATGGTGATCCTCGCCTCGGAGGACATCGGGAACGCCGACCCGCAGGCGCTCGTCGTCGCGGTCGCGGCCGCACAGGCCGTCGAGCACGTGGGTCTTCCGGAGGCACAGCTCAACCTGGCGCAGGCGGCGATCTACCTCGCGCTCGCGCCGAAGTCCAACGCGGTGATCCGCGCGATCGGCGAGGCCCGGAAGGATGTTCGCGAGCACGGCACCCTGCGGCCGCCCAAAGAGCTCCGCGATGCGCACTATCCCGGAGCGAAGAAGCTCGGCCACGGGCAGGGCTACGTCTACCCGCACGACGACCCCGCAGGCTTCGAGGTCGACCACCTCCCGGACGAGCTGAAGGGCCGGAAGTACTGGCGCCCTTGACGCTAGAGAATCCGCGCGCCGAGCGCGCTTGCAACGAGCTCGACGGCGAGCTTGGCCGTCTCGTTCTCGCGGTCGAGGATCGGGTTCACCTCTACGACCTCGAGCGACGTCATCGAACCCGACTCCGCGACCAGTTCCATCGCCAGGTGCGCCTCGCGATAGGACAGGCCGCCGCGCACGGGCGTCCCCACCCCCGGCGCGACGTCCGGGTCGAGCGCATCCATGTCGAGGCTGACGTGAACGAAGCCGGGCCCATCGACCTGCTCGAGCGCCTTCGTGACCGCCTGCTCGATCCCCAGACGATCGACGTCGCTCATCGTGAAGACGGCAGCGTTGAGGTCCCGCAGGAGCACCCGCTCGCCATCGTCGAGCGATCGGACGCCGACGAGCGCCACACGGCTCGGATCGACGGATGGGAACGGAATGCCGGAATCGTCGAAATCGCGACCGCCGAGGCCCATCGCGGCGGCGAGCACCATCCCGTGCACGTTTCCGCTCGGGCTCGTCTCCGGCCGATTCAAGTCGCCGTGCGCATCCACCCAGAGAACGCCGCCGACGCCAGCCTCGCGGGCGAGACCGCCGAGCGTCCCGAGGGCGACGGAGTGGTCCCCGCCGAGGACAAGCGGAAGCCTCCCCTCGGCCGTCGCGCCGGCGACCCGGTCGGCGACGCGCTCGCAGGCGCTGAGGATCTCATGCAGGTACCGGATGTGCTCGTCGCCGACGTGCGCCGCCTCCGCTACCGCCGTCTGGACGTTGCCGAGGTCGATGCACTCACGCCCGAGCTCCCGGATGCGCGCCTCCAGCCCGGCGTACCGGATCGCGGACGGACCCATGTCCACGCCGCGCCGGCCGGCGCCGAGATCGAGGGCGGCACCGATGACCGCGACCGGCTTGTTCGTTTCCGCAGTTTCCACGTCGGGCAAACTACTGGAGAGTGACCCCAGCCTCGGATCAGGGGACGATCAGAGTCCTGCTTGCAGATGACGACCGGCGCTACGCCGCAGCGCTGCGGCTGCTCATCGAGGAACAGCCCGAGCTGACCGTCGTCGCCCTCGCCTACGACGGCCACGAGACGCTCGACCTGGCGGAGAAGCTCGAGCCCGATGCGGTCGTGGTCGACCTGCACATGCCGAACATGGACGGCGTCACCGCCATCCGAAAGCTCCGCGAGGACCATCCCCACATCTGCCTGATCGCGCTCACGGGAGACGAGAGCACCGCCATGCACGACCGAGCGACGGAAGCCGGCGCGGACGACGTCCTCGTGAAGGGCCAGATGCTGGAAGCGCTGGTGGAACGCCTCCGCGCCGCCCGCACGCACTAGAGAGTGGCGAGGGCCGGAATCGAACCGGCGACACCACGGTTTTCAGCCGTGTGCTCTACCGACTGAGCTACCTCGCCAAACCGGCGGCCAGTCTAGCGACAAGAAAAGGACGTCCGGGCCGGTGCTACCGTGCCGCGGACGTCCTCTGGCCCGGGACCCTAACCGATCGGGGACCGCAGTCAAGGGCCCGTCAGCCGACGAGGTCGATGACGAGCCGCCGGCCGGGACGAATGGCAAACACCTCCGCAGCGTTGCCGTCGGTGATCGCGACCGCAATGTTCTGATACGCGTCCTCGTAGAGGATGATGTCGCCGGCCCGCGCGTCGGCGAAGGTACGCGCGGCAGTTGCGTAGTAGCGGTCCGTACCGAGATCGAGCTCGACCCGCCGACCAGGGAGAATGCCGGCCTGCTCCACGTCTGATCGGGACAGGTTGAGCTGGACGTTCCCGTAGCGATCGACGTACAGGACCGTGGAGACGATTCGCGAGTCGGTGATCTGCGGCGCCGGCAGCTCGAGCCGTACGAGGGACGCAGGCTCGACCGGCGGACCGAGCTCGGCGGGATCGAGCCCGACCGCGAGGTGGGCCGCCGCCGGTGCGAACACGTCGCGGCCGTGGAACGTCCGCGACACCGGCTCGAGCATGTATGCCGCGTTCGCCAGCTCCCAAACGCCCTGGACGCCACCCTGCTTCTCGGCCGCGGGTACGAGCAGCCCGTTGTCGGGCCCGACGTAGAGGCGTCCGGTTGCATCGCGGACCGCGAGCGAGCGCCGTCCGGTCCCGACGCCCGGATCGACGACCGCGAGGTGCACCCCCTCGGGCATGTACGGCACGGTGTTCGCGAGCACCAGCGCGCCCTGGAGGGTCGCCTGCGGCTCGATCCCGTGCGTGATGTCGATGATCGTCGCATCGGGCGCGATCCGGGCAATCACGCCATGGCAGGTTCCGACGAAGTCGTCCTGGAGTCCGAAGTCCGAGAGGAACGTGATGAACACGGCCAGAGGCTACCCCTCCACAGCGCGAACGAGACCGGCGACGTCGGCGGTTGCCGCCTCACGCAGCACACGCAGGCCGATAGCCCGGGCCGCCGCAGTCGTCTCGGGACCTATCGTCACCACCGGAATCGCCGGGTTCACCTCCGCAAGCGCGTGAGCTGCCGACCGGGATGCGACGACGGCCAGGTCGCCTTCGATCCGGGGCGAGAGCGCCCTCGTGCGGTAGAGGACGACGACGTCGGCGTCGAGCTCCTCGGCGAGCATAGGCCGCGCGCCTTCCGCGCCCGCGAACAGCACCCGCCCGGCAGGCCGCGGAATCTCCGCGAGCAGCCCCTCCTGCGAAGCGACCCGAGGGACGAGGTCGACGTCACCCCAGGCGCGGGCCGTCGCCGAGCCGACCGCCGCCACACGGGCGGCCCGGCCCGTCGCCCGCCTCTTCAGCTCGCGTGCACCGGCCGCACTCGTCAAGACGAGCCAGTCGTAGCCGTCGAGCTCGACCGGCCCGGTCTCGACCGGCTCGATCGCGATCAACGGGGCGATCAGCACATCGTGGCCGAGGGCGCGGAGCTGCTCGGCGAGCGCGTCGTTTCGCCCCTCCGGGCGCGTCAGGACAATGCGAGCCGTGCGAGCTCCTCCCCCAGTGCGACCGGATCGTCGCCGCTCCGCCGCTCCACCCAGCGACCTTCCTCGTCGGCGACGAGACCGGTCAGCGTCACGCCGTCGTGATGGGCCGCCACCGGTGCTAAGCACCCTCCGCCTACGGCCGCCAAGCAGGCCCGTTCCGCCTCGACCCGGCGCCGCGTCTCCGGATCGTCGGCAGCTCCGACCAGCTCTTCTTCCCCTGCCCTCACCTGGATCGCCAGCGCCCCCTGACCGGCCTCCGGGAGCAGCTCGATGGGATCGAAGCGCCGGCCGATCTCGGCCGCGAGGCCCAGCCGGTCGAGCCCGCACGCGGCGAGAACGACCGCGTCGAGGCCACGCTCGCCGCGCTTCCGCAGGCGGGTGTCGATGTTGCCGCGGAGCGGCTCGATCGACAGCGTCGGCTCGAGCGCGAGCAGCTGCGCGCGGCGGCGGACCGAGGCGGTTCCGATCCGCATCCCCCGCCGAAGCGCGTCCGCCCCGCAGAGGGCGTCGCGGGGATCGTCCCGCGGGAGAAAGGCGCCGACAATCAGCCCGGCCGTGTCCGTCGAGGTCATGTCCTTTGCCGAGTGCACCGCCGCATCGATCCGGCCGTCCAGCAGCGCCTCCTCCAGCTCCTTGACGAACACTCCGCGCTCACCGATCTCGCCGAACGGCCTGCGGCGGTCGCGGTCGCCCGCGGTCGTGATCGGCACGATCGCCACCGGCCCTGACAGCAGCTCGGCCGCGAGTGCGGCCTGCCTCAGCGCGAGCCGGCTCCCACGCGAGCCGAGCCGGAGGACCGTCACTCCTGCTCGTCGCCGAGACCGAACAGGTGCCGGACGGCCTGCGCGTAGCTCCCGCCGTCGGCGCCGGCGGCGGCCTCCTTCAGCCGCACCGTCGGCAGGTGGAGGAGCTTGTCGACGATCCGCGCCGTGATCGACTCGACGACCTCCTGGTCGGAGGACGAGAGGCGGCCGCGCGCGCGCTCCAGCTCCGCCGCCCGGATCTCTTCCGCGTGCGCCCGCAGGGACGCGATCGCCGGGACGACCTCGCGCGACGCCTGCCACTCGCGGAAGCTCTCTGCCTCCTCGGCGACGATCGCCTCGGCCCGTGCAGCCTCCCGTCGGCGGCCGGCGAGGCTCGAGGCGACGACCGACTCGAGATCGTCGATGTCGTACAGGTAGCAGTCGTCGAGCTCGTGAATCGCAGGATCCAGGTCGCGCGGCACGGCCAGGTCGATCAGGAACAGCGGGCGTCCCTTGCGCGATCCGAGCGCCGCGGCGATGTCGTCCCGCTCGAGGACCCGCCCGGACGCACCAGTCGATGACACGACGACGTCGACCTCGGCGAGCACGTCGCCGATCCGCTCGATCCCGATGCCCTCGCTGCCGAAGCGGCCCGCCAGCTCGGCGGCCCGTTGCGGCGAACGGTTGGCGACGTATGCGATCCGCGCGCCCCGCGCCGCGAGGCTCCGCGCTGCGAGCTCGGCAACGTGGCCGGCACCGACGAGCAGCACGCGGCAGCCGTCGAGCTGTCCGAAGACCTGCTGGACGAGCGCCGCAGCAGCGGCGGAGACCGAGGCAGGGCTCTCCGCGATCGCAGTCTCGGCCCGCACCTTCTTCCCGGCGTGCAGCGCCTGGCGGAAGAGCCGGTCGAGCACCGGACCCGTCGTACCGACCTCGAAGGCGGAGCGGACTTGGCCGAGGATCTCGCCCTCCCCGGGAACGAGCGAGTCGAGACCGGCGGCCACCCGGAAGAGATGGAGGGCAGCCGCCTCGTCGGCGAGCCGGTAGACGACCGAGCGCAGGTCGTCCGGCGCGAGACCGCTGATCGATTCCAGCGCCGCCACCGCACGGTGCTCCCCGTCCGGGCCGACGAGGTAGAGCTCGGTCCGGTTGCAGGTCGAGAGGCAGACCGCCTCGCCCTCCACGGCGAGCGACGCCGCCAGGTCGCGCGCCTGCGGGAGCGGGACGAACGCGCGCTCGCGGACGGCGACGGGCGCGCCCTGGTGTGACAGGCCGACGAGCGTGAGCGTCACGAGAAGTGACCCACCTGAAGGCCCAGCCGCGCGACGACGACGAGCGCGAACCCGGCGAGCGCCAGGTAGGCGGCCCGGCGTCCGTGCCAGCCGGCCTCGTAGCGGAGGACGAGATAGCTCCCGTACACGGCCCACGCCCCGAGCGTGACGGCCATCAGTGCGTCGACGGCCCCGCCGTCGTTCCGGAGCCGAACGAGCCCGGCGACGATCCCGGCCGTCAGCGCGGGCAGCGCGACCGCGATCGTCCGGCCCGCAAGGGTCTCGAGCGTGAGCAGGGACGGGGCCCGGCCGAGGAGAGCAGCGGGACGGTGACTCTTCAGCCGCCGCTCCTGCCACAGGTACAGAGCCGAGAGGGCCGCGGCAAGCGTGAACGCAGCGAAGGCGAACGAGAGGAGCCCGACGTGGACGACGAGGAACGCGGTCGAGTAGTCGCTCTGGGTCCCCGTCTCCGTCCCGCCTCCGAGCCGGGCGGCGACGAGCAACGCCACGGCAAGCGGTATCACCGCCAGGCCGAGCATCCGGTAGCGGGTCCGACAGCCCCAGACGAGGTAGACGCTGACGACGAGCCAGACGAAGAGATTGAGCGAGCCCGCCCATGTCGCCCACGGAAAGCCGCCGGCGTGGGCCGCCTGGACGGCCAACAGGGCGGTCTGAAACAGCCAGCCGAGCCGGACGCCCCAGGTCGCGAGCCGCCCGGCCGGACCCGGCCGCCTGACGTCGACGGCGTATGCGACGGCCGCACCGGCGTACGCGAGGAAGGCAAACCCGAAGAGGTACTCAGCCATCGACCCGCTTCCGTGCCAGCTCGGCGAGCTCGCCGACCTCGCGTTCGAGCCGGGCGAGCTTCAGCGCCATGATCAGGAAGTAGACGAG
>JBKOVQ010000065.1:0-3964 GCA_046723985.1 Actinomycetota bacterium
TGCGGTGGTTCCCGCAAGGACGGCCGCCGTCGAACCCGGGCACTTTCCCGATCTCGCTTGCCTGCGACGTCGACTGCGTCTACCGCGTCCGGATCGAGCGCGCGGCCACGCACGGGACGACGCTCTCGGTTCGCGGGCGGGCGACCGGCCGCACGCCGCTGCGGATCGACTTCCCGCGGTCCCGGCTCGCCCGCGGCACCTACCGGATCACGGTCTGGGCGCGCGCAATCCTGAACGTCGGCCCACCGGCCACGGCACAGAGCCCGGTGTTCGTGGTCAGGCGGCGACCGCCGCCCGGCTGAGCAACAGCTCGGCGATCTGAATGGCGTTGAGGGCTGCGCCTTTGCGGAGGTTGTCGCCCGCGAGGAACAGCACGAGCCCGTTTTCGGTATCGGTCGGATCCTCACGGATCCGACCGACGAGGATCTCGTCGATGCCTGCGGCCTTGCCGGGCGAAGGGAAGTCCACGAGCCGCAGGCTGGGGGCGTTCGTGAGACGCGCGCGGGCGTCGTCGACCGAGAGCGGCGTCTCCGTCTCGAGCCAGATCGCCTCCGCGTGGCCGATCATCACCGGCACCCGAACGCAGGTTGCGCTGATCGGGAGGTCCGGCAGCTCCATGATCTTCTGCGTCTCTTCCCGCAGCTTCGACTCCTCGTCGAACTCGACGCCGTCGAACTCCCACTCCATCAGCAGGTCGTGCTCGTGCGGCTCCTGGCGCGCGAGGCGCTCCATCGCCGTCGCACCCGCGCCGGACATCGACTGGTAGGTCGCGAGCCGGATGCGCCGCAGCCCCGCCGTGTCGTGCAGCGGCTTGAGAACGCACGTCAGCGGGATCGTGCAGCAGTTCGGGTTGGCGACGATACCCGTGTTCTCGAACGCACGGTTCCCGTTCACCTCCGGGACGACGAGCGGCACTCCGTCCGCGAGCCGGTACGCGGCCGACTTGTCGACGACGACAGCGCCGCCGGCGACGGCATGTGGGACGAGCTCCCGCGATCCCGACGTCCCGATCGAGAAGAGGCAGAGGTCGAGGTCGCCGGCTGAGAGCGCCTCGGGGGTCGCCTCCTCGACGACGAGCGTCTGTCCGCCGAACGGGACCCGCGTCCCGGCCGAACGCGACGAGGCGAACGCGCGCACGTCGTCATAGCCGCGCTCGGCAAGCAGTTCGAGCGTGACCGTGCCGACCGCCCCGGTAGCGCCTACAACGCCGACCCTAGGCACGGGCGCGCTCCTCGGCGACGAGCTGGAACTTGTCGTGGACGGCCTGCACCGCCTGCTCGACCTCGGAGGCGCGAACGACACAGGAGATGCGAATCGACGACGTCGAGATGATCTCGATGTTGATCCCGGCCTCGGAGAGCGCCTCGAACATGTCGGCGGCGACGCCCGGGTGCGAACGCATCCCCGCGCCGATCAACGAGACCTTGGCGATGTCGGAGTCGTGCGTCCAGCCGGACGCACCGACGTCGCGGCAGGCGGCCTCGAGGATCGGCTCGGCAACCGCGAAGTCGGACTTCGGCAGCGTGAACGAGATGTCGGTGAGCCCGGCCGAGGACACGTTCTGGACGATCATGTCGATGTTCACGCCGGCATCGGCGAGCGCGCGAAAGACGCGGGCCGCGACGCCGGGCCGGTCGGGCACGCCGACCAGCGTCAACTTGGCCTCCGAGGTGTCGTGGATGACGCCGGAGATGATCGCCTTCTCGAGCAACTGCTCGTCCTCCTCCTGGATCCAGGTGCCTTCGTTCTCGCTGAACGTCGACCGCACGTGCAGGCGCACGCCGTGGTTGCGGGCGAACTCGACGGAGCGTAGCGCCATCACCTTCGCGCCGGAGGCGGACATCTCCAGCATCTCCTCGTAGGTGACGGCCGGAAGCTTGAGCGCGCCGGGGACGACGCGCGGATCGGCGGTGTAGACGCCCTCGACGTCGGTGAAGATCTCGCAGCTGTCCGCGCCGAGGGCGGCGGCGAGCGCGACCGCGGTCGTGTCGGAGCCGCCGCGGCCGAGGGTGGTGATCTCTTGGCCGGTCGAGACACCCTGGAAACCGGCGACCAGCACGATCTTCCCCTGGTCGAGCGCCTCGTGGATCCGTTGCGCCCGCACCTCGACGATTTTCGCCTTGGTGTGCGTCGTGTCGGTGACGATCCCCGCCTGGGAGCCGGTGAGCGAGATCGCCTCGTGCCCGAGATCCTCGATCGCCATTTCGCCAAGCGCGCATGAGATGCGTTCGCCGACCGAGATGAGCATGTCCATCGCGCGCGGCTTCGGCCGCTCCGAGATCCGGTGGGCGAGCGCGACCAGCTCGTCGGTGGTGTCGCCCATCGCCGAGAGGACGGCGACGACGCGACCGCCTTCCTCCTTCGAGGCGACGATTCGGCGGGCGACGGCGCGGAGCCGGTCAGGATTGCCGACGGACGTGCCGCCGAACTTCATCACGACCGTGCCGACCCGCTGGTCGTCGGCGCGCGCAATCCCGGGAACGGCTTCGTAGTCGGTGGTGGCCACTGCTGCGAGAAAGCCTAGCTGTGGCGAAAAAAGGCCCCGAGAAACGCCGAACCGGCTGACCCGAGGGCCAACCGGCTCGACGCTGGGGAATCTAGTCGGGGGTCAGATCGAATACAAGGGGGGTGCCGGACAAAAGGGCGCAAATTGCGCTGTTTTTTCTACATCTCGCGTCGGCCGGCCAGAGCCCGGCCGAGCGTGACCTCGTCGGCGTACTCGAGGTCGCCGCCGACGGGGAGGCCGCTGGCAAGCCGCGTCACGCGCACTCGGCCACGCAGCCGGTCGGCGAGGTAGGCGGCGGTCGCTTCGCCGGTCATATTCGGGTTGGTGGCGACGACCACCTCCTCGACGCCGTTCCGCTCGACGCGCTGGATCAGCTCGTCGATGCGGAGGTCAGAGGGCTCGACGCCGTCGATCGGCGACAGCGCGCCGCCGAGCACGTGGTAGAGCCCACGGAACTCGGCCGTCCGCTCGACCGAGATCAGGTCGACCGGCTGCTCGACGACACAGATCACGGAGTGGTCGCGTCTGGCATCGAGGCAGATCGCGCAGACCTCCTCCTCGGTCAGGTTGCCGCACTCGCGGCAGAAGCGGACCCGCTCCTTCACCTCCTCGATCGCGGCCGCGAGCGCGAGCGCCTCGTCCTTGGGTGCGCGGAGCAGGTGGAAGGCCAGCCGCTGCGCCGTTCGCTGCCCTACACCCGGCAAACGCGTCAGCTGCGCGACGAGGTTCTGAACCGACGGAGAGAGCACGACGAACACCGTACGCTACGCCCTGACCCCGACGAAGGAGGCATGTCCATGGGGCAGTGGTCTCGCGCGATGGCCGAGGAGCCGGAGGTGCTCGAGGCGCTCCAGTCGGCTGGCCTGCCGATGCCCGCCTTCGAGGGCTACGAGGTTCTCGACATGCGGATCCTGCCGGAGGCAGTGCGGGACTAGCCGCATGCACGTCGGCGCCTTCCTCGTCGTCGCCGCGGTGATCGTCGTCACGCCCGGCGTCGACATGGCGCTCGTGACGAAGAACGCCCTCCTCCACGGGCGCCGCGTGGCGCTGGCGACCGCGTGGGGGATCAACGCCGGGATCGCGCTGTGGACGGTCGCCGCCGCGCTCGGGCTGGCGGCGATCGTCCGGGAATCGGCGACGGCGTTCACGGCGGTCAAGCTCGCGGGCGCCGCCCACCTCGTCTCGTGCTCTACGCTCTGGCCGCTTCCCGCGGACGCGCTGCCCTGCAGCGCCCGCGGGTAAGGGCGGCACTCGACGCGGTTAGCGGGATCGTCCTGGTCGGGCTCGGTGTCCGGCTCGCGGTCAGCGACGGGGCCAAGCTACAGACCGGGAAGGCCGAGGCCGCCCAGGGAGCCGCCGAGCTTCGACTCCGCCAGTGCTTGCGCTGCGCGCAGCGCTTCGTTCACCGCTGCGAGCACCGTGTCCTCGAGCAACTCCGCGTCGTCCGGGTCGATCGCC
>JBKOVQ010000103.1:0-4417 GCA_046723985.1 Actinomycetota bacterium
GTTCGAAATGCTGCGCGACCACTCGCAACACAACGGCCACAAACTGGTCGACGTCGCCCAGGCCATCGTCGACAGCCATCTCCTACTGCTGCCGTCGCTTGCGCCACCGGCTACGCCGTCCGAGCGGCCGGCGTAGCTCGCCCGGGATCGTCCTCGGCCGCAAAGTGCTACGCTTCTTCTTGCCAGCGCCTCATCGATTGGCGCGCTAAGTGGTTACGCGGGCCTTAGCAATCGGCCTTGCGAAAGGTCCACCCTCAGCAATCGGGCGGACGGCTTTCTGTTTGCCGACCGCTTTTTTTGGGCGCCGGGAGCACGAGCTGAGGGAGGATCGGGGTGGAAATGCGGATCGTGGTACCGGACGCCGCGAGCGCTAGCTCACTTGCCGAGCGGCTGACTCTCGTCGTCGGCGCAGAGCGCATCTCCTGTCTGGAGGATCGCCAAGAGGTGGACGTCCGTGTCGACCATGGATCCGATCGAGCCATCCTGCACGTCCTTGACGCGGTCGAGCGGTGGCTTGAGCACGCCTCGGTCGGATCTGCAGAGATGTCGCTCGGGGACCACTCGTACCGGCTCGCCCGGTGGGTCCCAGTCGAGACCTGGCAATGAATCGGTCGACATGCCACGCTATCCCGCACGGCGGCAGCGCGGGCGTGGAGTTCACCCGCGGTACGCTCGAGCTCGCTGCGTCGCGGCACCGGGGCCGGCTTGTCGCGAGCCTGGCCTTTGTCCTGCTCACGGTCGCCGCCGCGTTTCTGGTGGGGCGGCGGCTGACCCATGCGAGTTGGCCGATTGATACCGCGCAGCCCGCGCTGGCCGCCGCGGCCGCGCTCTCCTACCTCGCCAGCTATCTGTTTCGCGCTCGTGGTTGGCACCGGCTCTTCCCGCCGGGCGAGTGTCCCGACCAAGCCCGCTGTCTTGCCTCGGTCGGTGCAGCCGCGGCGAGCGGGGCGGTACTTCCCTTCCGTCTCGACTACCTGATCAAGGTGGGCATGCTGCGGAAGCTTGGCGGCATTCGCGTCGGCTTCGAGGCAATCGTCCTCTCGATCGTCTCGCTCGGGATGATTGACGCGATCGCGATGCTGCCGCTCTCGATCTCGGCGACGGCGACGAGCAGCTCCGCCCTCCGCGGACCGTTGCTGATCGTCGTCGTCTTCGGCGTCGGCTGCTGCGCGTTGCTGCTCGTCGGCGAACGCCTGATCCGTCTGCCGCTGCTACGTCGTAGCCGTGGCCTGCGCACGATCAGCGAACACGTCGCCCAGCACACGACGACGCGGGGGCGCCGCAACGCAACCGTCGCCTGGTTCTACCTGTTCGCCTGCTGGTCGACGCGTGCCTTCGGCAGCGCCGCCCTGCTCGCCGCACTCGGGCTTTCCTTCTCGCCGACCACCGCGCTCGCCGTGATCTGCCTCGCCGCCGCAGCCAGCGTGATCCCGATCACCTCCGGAGGCGTCGCGGTCGGCGCCGGAGCAACCGCCGGCATTCTGCTCGCGCTCGGCGTCGGCAAGGAGATCGCGATCAATTTCTCGCTCGCCTCCGGCCTCCTGCTCGTGGCCAGCGCGCTCGCCGCCGCTTTCATGGGTGTCCTCGCCTCGCCTGCCACCCGGGCACTGGCCCGGCGCAACCTCGCAGCCGCCAGTGTCGCCCTCGCGCCGATCACGACGGTGAAGGCGAACCTATGACCGCGCCCCTCGACTGGGGGAGAAAGAGTCTCCGTGCGGAACAGTCCGACGGATCGGAAGACGCCGAGGCGCTCCGGGTCTGGGAAGAGGAGGGGGGCACGGCCCAAGCCGTGACGGCAGGATCGCGGAGAGGGAGAAGGACCCGCGATGCGGCCTGTTCCCAGCTCGACGGCGTTCGTTGTCCGCACCCTGCGGTCGTTGATCCTGGGAGCTCGTCGTAGTCGCATTCTCTTTCCAGAGTGCCGCGCCGGGTTGGCTGCTCTTCATTGAGGTCTGGGTGATCCTGCTCTGGATCGGCCGCTCATCCGGTAGGAGCCCATTCGGTCGAAGGCTCGACCAGCTCCTCGTCCTCCTCCTTCCTCAGATCGAGACGGACCGCCGCGGGACGATCGCAGCACTCGAGCAGGACACGCTCCGGGCATTCAGACGACACGTTGTCTCCAGAGAGCTCCGACGGTTTGCTCGTCGCTGGCGAGCGCAACTCGGGGCCGTCCACGCGCACGGCTATCAAGTGGCCTCGGAGACGATCTCCTCCTCGGTGGACGTCGCGCACGGCGCTGATCTCGTGCGAGAGACCATCGAGGCATTGCAGGCTGAGCGGACCAGCGGTGGTGCAACCGTCCCGAAAACGGAAGACCCGGTCGTGGTCCTCGCATACGGACTCGGGGCCTGGCCCCCAGGGGCGGACTTGACGAGCCTCGAAGAGCTCCTTGGGGAGCTTGGGGTCTCGCACGGAGCGCTACGGATCCGCTTCGAGAGCTTCCTCCGCACCATTTCGCCCGCAGATCAGAATCGAGCGTTTCGCGAGCTCGCCGGAGCCTCGTTCGTCCTGGGCGCCGCAGCACGAATCGCCGAGGCCGGAGGACCTCCCGTCAAGAACGTGCCTGGGTGGGCTCGCAGCACTCGAGACGAATCGGCGATGACCGGGAAGAGATGACCGCGCTCTGATGCGGATCGCCCTCGTCGCGGCGCTCGTGTTCTTCCTGCTCTGCTCGGTGACGTCCGCGCAGGCGCCGGGGACTCGAAGGGACTACCACCCGAAGGAGGGCGGTGTCGTCCGCTGTGAGGAAGGGCCGGCGGTGCCGTCGACAGGGGACGAGGGTGTTGGAACAGCCATCTCTTGTTCGTGGATTCCGTAGAAGGCATTGTCGCGAACGCGATGTTCGAGCTCAGCCGATGAAACCAGGCAGCTTGCTGAGCGCAGGGACGAGTTCTCGTTGACCTTGCCAGTGACCTCATCCGTGCGGGCCATGTCGACACCCTCGTAACGACGAATGGTCGCATGCATCTGATGCTCCTTCTGTAGTCGTACAGGACAGAGCGCTCGAACCGGCACACTGCTGCGGTCAGGTCAAGAAATACAGTCGAAGAGAAGCGGGCCAGGCTGGGCAGCTTCAACAACAAGAGCCAACGCGCTGGCCTCAGCATGGCCACGATCCTGCCGCACCGTCGGATTCGCGGTCGCCCAGAGCGACATCAAACCCAGCTCCTCGCGGTAGCCATCGCATCCTGACTGCACGCGAAGGGGGACACGGTCGCACTCCGGCTCCGCACCGGGCGCTCTCCCATCCTACGATGGGGGCGTGGGAGCGGCAGAGCAGCTCGTGAAGCCGAAACTTCGCGGCGTCGTTCACGAACTCGGCTTCTACGCCGCTGCCGCGGTCGGCGTCGTTTTAGTCGTCACCGCAGACCCGGGAAAGGCGCGAATATCAGGCGCCATCTTCGCGGGCTGCGTCGCCGGCTGCTTCGGGGCGAGTGCCGTCTACCACCGGCCGATGTGGCGGCCGCGGGCGCGCGCCTGGCTCGCACGGCTCGACCACGCTGGCGTCTACCTGCTGATCGCCGGCAGCTACGCGCCGTTCGGGTTGATCGTGATGTCGAGGGGCTGGGCGATCCCGGTCCTTGCGATCGTCTGGGGCGGCGCGTTCCTCGCGATCGTCCTCAAGCTCTTTTGGGTACAGGCGCCGAAGTGGCTGTCGGCCGCGATCGGCCTAACCCTCGGCTGGGTCGGAGCCGCCGCGTTCCCGCAGCTGCTGAAGCTCTCCGCAGTGGCCATTCTGCTCGTCGTCGCCACCGGAATCCTCTATACCGGGGGCGCGATCATCTACACGAGGCGCCGCCCAAACCCACGCCCGCGGGTGTTCGGGTATCACGAGCTCTTCCATGTGCTGACGGTCGCCGCGGCTGCATGCGAATACGTCGTCGTCGCCTTCTACGTACTGCCGCGCGCGTAGACCCCCCGGACGAGCGGCCGTGCCAGGGCTTCGCGTCCTGCACGCGGGATCGCAGCCAGCTGTTCGGCGGTCCGTGTCGGGATGCCTCGGAGTACGCGGATCGGCCCGGAGACTCGCTCGGTAAGGCGCTCAATAGGTGTCGCACACGTGTCGCGTACCAGGCTTTGCAGGCATTTCGATCCCCCAAGCAGTAGACGCATCTCCACCCTCGCACTACTCGCGCACGCTGGCCGGAAACATGGCTGTCAGGAGCAACGGCTCCGCACGAAACAAGCCTTTTTCCGGCGCGTTTTGTGATCCAGCGCCGCGGCGACGGCGATTTCGTCGGAGGTAGAGGCAGATTGACGGCCGACCGCACGCCGTCCACGAACGCCGCGATGCGCGCGCCGACTGACGCGATCGCGCGCCACTTCGACCATGAAGACGCGATCTACGAGAGCCTCAAGACGGCTTCGTTGCCAGCCGCGACCGTCTCCGGCAAGGGCTTCGACCGGAACGATGCTC
>JBKOVQ010000280.1:0-4781 GCA_046723985.1 Actinomycetota bacterium
CGATCGAGAAGTTCTGACACGTGAACTCGGGGTGCGTGATCACCACCGTCTTCACCCCGGCCGCGAACGCGCTGTCGACGACCGCGAACGTGTCGTCGCGGCCGAGGTGGGCGGTGGCGAGGATCAGGTCGTGGCGCGCGAGCGTCTCGAGCACGAGCTGCGTCTCGGGAAGGAGCGCGCCGGAGTCGTCGGTCACCTCGACCGCCTGGATCGAGAAGCCGAGCCCGCGCAATTCGTGCTGGAGCTTGGCCCACTGCGGCACCTTGTCGCCGGGCTTCGGATCCGTGCGCCCGGCGGTCTCCGCGGGCGAGTCGACCGTCGGCATCCAGACGATCAGCGCGCCTTCGCGCGCGGCGATCTCGACCGCGAGCGGGTTCATCCCGCCGACCGCCCAGTTGAGCGTGATCGTCCCGAACGCGCGGACGCCGTCGACGGCGTGGGAGACGATCTGCGCCCGCTCCGCCGTGGACGTGTAGTGCGACTTCAGCCCGAAGCCCGCGAGGCCGAGCTCGGCGAAACGGTGGGCGAGCGCGACGTCGTCGATCCGGCGCTCGGGGACGTCGGGTGCGACGTGGATGTGCAGGTCGTACGCCCCGCGGACGAGCGCACGCGCCCGATCGGTCGGCTCCGGGGCCATCGAAGCAACTGTATTCACCGTCGCTGCACGCTTGTTGACGATCAGCGTACGGTGGGCGAGTATCGGCGACCGTGGCAAGCGCAGGATCGTTTCCGAGCCCATACGAGATCGAGACCCCGGCCGGCTGCGAGGGGTGGCGGGAGATGTATCCGTACTACGCGCTCTTCGACGAGCGGCGTCGCGAGACCGACGAGCAGCGGTTCTGGTTCTGGAACTCGATGCATTTCCCGCTGCCGATGCCGGCGTTCGACGTCTTCTGCATCGACTCGCCGTACGACGGGATCGGCTCGTGGCAGAACCGCGTCTTCGCCGTCCCGCCGGCGATGGGCATCGATTACCGGTGCGTGAACGGCTACATCTACATCTCCGGCAACGCGGTCACCGACCCGGAGAAGATCGCCGAGCGCGCCGGCTACTTCCAGCAGCGGGCGGGGTACTACTTCGAGAACTGGGACGAGCTCTACGGGAAGTGGCGGGTAAAGGTCGAGGCGATGATCAAGGAGCTGACCGAGCTCCAGGTGCCGGACCTGCCCGAGTACGAGCCGGACGAGGTCGTCTTCGCCGACGAGAACCTCCGCTTCTACGAAGTCCTCGACGCGTACAGCCGTGTCCTTCGCCTCGGCGACCTGATGTGGCAGTACCACAGCGAGTTCCTGCTGCTCGGGTACGGCGCGTACATGACCTTCAGCGAGTTCTGCAAGGGCCACCTTCCGGACATCCCCGAGCAGCACGTCGCCCAGATGGTCGCCGGCATCGACGTGATCCTCTGGAAGCCGGACGCGGAGTTGCGCCGTTTGGCGCGCCTGGCGATCGATACCGGCGTGGACGCCGCCTTCGTCGAGGGCCGTTCGCCGGCCGAGATCGACACCGAGCTGGCGCAGAGCGACGCGGGTCGCGCGTGGCTCGCCGACCTCGAGGCGGTGAAGGACCCCTGGTTCAACATGGCCACCGGCGACGGCCTCTACCACTACTACGGCAGCTGGCTCGACGATCCGTCGATCCCGTACGCGTCGCTGATCGGGCACGTCGCCGCGCTGAAGGCCGGCGAGGACATCGAGCGTCCCACCGAGCAGCTCGCACGCGAGCGCGACCGGCTGGCCGAGGAATACGGCTCGCTCCTGGACGAAGACGCTCGGAAGGGCTTCGAGGAGTTGCTCGCGCTCTCCCGCACGGTCTTCCCGTACGTCGAGGAGCACAAGTTCTTCTGCGACTACTGGTTCCTGACCCGGTGGTGGAACAAGATCCGCGAGTTCGGTGCGCTGCTCGCCGAGCACGGCTTCCTCGAGGACGGTGAGGACGTCTTCCAGCTCTCCCGCACGGAGGTCGGCCAGGCGCTCGACGAGCTCGTCCTCACCTGGTCGACCGGCGGCGAGGCGCTCGGTCCGAAGCACTGGCCGCCGATCGTCGCGCGTCGGAAGGAGATCCTCGAGCGGCTCGCGGACTGGACGCCGCCGCCGGCGCTCGGCGCGGTTCCGGAAGCGGTGACCGATCCCGCGCTCGTCATGCTCTGGGGCGTCACCACCGAGCGGGTGCGGGAGTGGGCTCGGAGCGCCGAAGGTGGGAACGAGCTGATCGGGACGGCGGCGTCGCCGGGAGTCGCCGAGGGCCCGGCGCGGGTGGTCAAGACCGTCGGCGAGGTCGCGGACGTGCGCGACGGCGAAGTGCTCGTCTGCACGATCACATCGCCCGCGTGGGCGCCGATCTTCTCCAAGATCACGGCCGTCGTCACCGACATCGGCGGGGTGATGTCCCACGCGGCGATCGTCTGCCGCGAATACGGCCTGCCCGCCGTCGTCGGCACGGGCCGGGCGACGTCCACGATCCGCACCGGCCAGCGGGTCCGCGTCGACGGCTCGGCCGGGACGGTGACGATCCTCGAGGCGGCCGGATGAGCCATACCCGGACGCTCGCCGAGCTGCGCTCGGCGGACGCGGCGTCGTTCGGCGGGAAGAGCGCCGCGCTCGGCGAGCTGATCGCGGCCGGGATCCCGGTGCCGCCCGGGTTCGCCGTTTCCACCTCGGCCTACCGCGCCTTCGTCGAGGAAGCGGGGCTCGACGGGCTCATCGCGACGACGATGTCGCGCGTCGATCCCGCCAACGTCGACACGGTCGGCGCGGCCTCACACGCGATCGGCGAGGCGATGCGGTCGGCGCCCGTGCCGGGTGCCCTGCGCGACGAGATCGCGGCGCGCTACCAGGAGCTCGGTGAGCCACCGGTGGCGGTCCGGTCCAGCGCGCTCGGCGAGGACAGTCGGGAGGCGACATTCGCGGGCCAGCAGGACACCTACCTCTGGGTGCGCGGCACGGACCACGTCTGCGACGCCGTGCGCGACTGCTGGGTGAGCCTGTACAGCCCGCCCGCGATCACGTACCGGGCGAGGCTGACGGAGATGGAGCCCGCGATGGGCGTGGCCGTCCAGCTGATGGTCGACGCCGAGGTCTCGGGCGTGATGTTCACCTGCAACCCGGTGAGCGGCGACCCGAGCATGGTCGCGGTCAACGCGAGCTGGGGCCTCGGACTGGCTGTGGTCGGCGGCGAGGTGACCCCGGACGACTACCTCGTCAGCAAGGTGACCCGCGAGGTCGTCCGCGAGCACGTGAATCCGAAGGAGGTCGAGTATGTCCCCGACGCGGGCGGCCATGGCGCGGTGCGGGTCGAGGTCCCGGAGGAGCGCCTGGAGCGTCGGTGTCTCGACCAACCGGCGCTCGAGACCCTCGTCGACGTCGGACGCCGCATCGAGCGCTACTTCGGCTCCGCCCAGGACATCGAGTGGGCGATCGCGCGGGGCGGCGAGCTGCCGGCGAGCCTGTTCGTCCTCCAGACGCGACCGGTGACGACGCAGCCGAGGTCGGACAGGCCGAAACCGGCTTCGGCCCTGTCTCTCCTGATGGGCACGTTCGGAGCGGACAAGGCCGACCGTTAGGTCACGCTTGTAACAGTGTGTTACTTGCTCGAGAACACTCCCGGCTGCAGGGCGTTGGGAGCTTGTAACACTGTGTTACTTGCCGTCACTCGGCCAGGTCGGCCAGGAGTGCGGCGCTGGCTTCCGCGACCCGGGGCTCGACGCCGAGCTCGCGGAGGAGCTCGGAGGCGGCCTCCATCTCGTCGACGCGGCGGGCTGCGTGGCGGTCGCTGCCCTCTAGCAGGCGATCGAGCAGCGGTCGGCCGATCACCTCCGCGATCTCGTCCGCCAGCCAGTCCTCGCAGCCCGCGGCCTCCGCCGCGCGCATGCTCTCGACGGCCGAGGCGGCCAGGCCCTTCATGAACACTGAGCGGACGAGCTTCATCGCCGCCGCGTCGCCGGCGTGGTGAGAGACGACCGTCACCGGCATGCCGAGCGGGCCGACCGCGTCGGAGAACGCCTGCGCGCCGGAGCCCGAGGCCAGCGCCGGGGTGCCGACCCCGCGTACGGGCACGGGGCCGAGGAGCGCGACGTCGGCGAAGCGGGGGCCCGCGGCCTCGACGAGCGCGGCGAGTTCGCGCTTGAGGGCCGGCGCAGCCGTGTTCAGGTCCGCGTAGACGGCTCCGGCCGCGAGCGCAGGGAGGGCCTCGTCGGCCGCTCCGAGCGCGACCCTGGCCGCGTTGACGCTGAGGACGACGTCGGCCCCGTCGACGGCGGTCCGGGCATCCGCCGAGCTCTCCGGCACCGCTGGGTCGTAGCCGCGCACCTCGGCTCCGGCCTCGCGGAGGTCGGCCGCCAGCCGGCTGCCCGCCTCGCCCAGCCCAAGAACCGCGACGACGGTCAGATCTGCTCGAGCGCCTGGCGGGTGAGCACGCGTGCCAGGTGCGCCCGGTACTCCGAGCTACCGCTCACGTCGCTCGGCGGGTCGGCACCCTCGGCAGCGTGCTCGGCAGCGTCCGCCGGCGACGCGCCGGCTGCGACCGCCTGCTCGACGGCGCGGGCCCGGAGTGGCGTCGGGCCCATCCCGGCAAGACCGACGTGGACGTCGCCGTTCAGGCGTGCGGCGGCGACGGCGACCGTCGCCCAGTCCTGCTGGCGCCGGACGTGTTTGAGGTAGCGGCCGCCCTCGACCTTCGGCACCCGGATCTCGGTGAGCAGCTCCTGCGGGGAGAGCGCGCTCTCGAACGGGCCGATGAAGAAGTCGGACGCAGCGATCGTCCGCTCGCCGTCGGGCCCGCGGGC
>JBKOVQ010000091.1:0-7806 GCA_046723985.1 Actinomycetota bacterium
CGCCAACATGATCGCCGGGAAGCACGTCGACCCGGACAAGGCCGCCGAGGCCTGGGTCAAGGCCAACCCGGCCAAGGTCAAGGCCTGGCTCGGCTAGTCCCGCTACGTGAGCAACGTCCTGCGGAGCGCCTCTCGCCAGCCGGCGTAGAGGCGCTCCGCCTCGTCGGGTGGGCGCACAGGCTCGTAGCGGACGGAGGGCTGTGGCTCGGGTGGCCGGTCGCGGAGCCCGAGCGCAAGGGCCGCGAGCGCGGCCACGCCGAGCGCGGTCGTCTCGCGCTCGGCCGCGACCTCGACCGGCACGGCGAGCACGTCGGCCTCGAACTGCATCAGGAACGCGTTCGCGGTCGCGCCGCCGTCCACCCGCAGCATGTCCAGCTCGAGACCCATCGCCTCGACGACGTCCCGGGTCTGGTACGCCGTCGCCTCCAGCGCCGCCCGCACGAGGTGCTCACGCCGAGTCGAGCCGGTGAGACCGGCGACCAGGCCGCGCGCGTCCGGAGCCCAGTGAGGCGAGCCGAGCCCGGCCAGTGCAGGCACGAAGTAGACACCGCCGGTGTCCTCCACCGATGAGGCGAGCTCCGCGGTCGTCGCCACGTCAGCCAGCAGGCCGAGCCCGTCGCGCAGCCACTGCAGCGCGGCGCCGGTGACGAAGACCGAGCCCTCGAGCGCGTAGGCAGGCTCGTCGAGCCTCGCCGCCGCGGTGCGAAGCGTCCCGGCCGGCGGCGGCCCGTGGTCGCCGCCCGCGTGGGCGAGCACGAACGTGCCGGTCCCGTGCGTCGCCTTCGCCTGTCCGGGGCGCACGCAGCCGTGCCCGAACAGCGATGCCTGCTGGTCGCCGGCGATCGCGGCGATGGGAAGCGTTGCGCCAAGTAGCTCGCCTTCGCCGATGACCTCGCTCGAGCCGCGGATCTCCGGCAGAAGCTCCCGCCGAACCCCGAACAGCGCGAGCAGCTCGTCGTCCCAGTCCAGCGTCGCCAGCGAGGCCAGCAGCGTGCGGGATGCGTTGGTCTCGTCGGTCGCGTGGACCCGCCCGCCGGTCAGCTTCCAGACGAGCCAGCTGTCCACGGTGCCGAAGGCGAGCCCGTCCGTTCGCTCTGCCCGCGCGAGCAGCCACTCGAGCTTCGACGCCGAGAAGTACGGGTCGGGGACCAGTCCGGTGCGCTCGACCAGCAGGTCCACGGGGAGCGCTGCGCACCGCTCGGCCGTTCGCCGGTCCTGCCAGACGATCGCCCGCTGCACTGGCCGCCCGCTCGCCCGCTCCCAGAGCAGCGTCGTCTCGCGCTGGTTCGTGATCCCGATGCCGGCCAACTCACCCGCCGGCAGGCCTGCCTCCCGCAGCGCGATCTCCGCGGCAGCCAGGACGGTCTGCCAGATCTCTTCCGGGTCGTGCTCGACCCAGCCCGGCTGCGGAAAGTGCTGGGTGAGCTCTGCGTAGCCGCGTCCGCGCACGCCCAGCTCGGCGTCGACGACGAGGCACGTCGTCCCCGTGGTTCCCTGGTCGATTGCCAGGATCACGCGCGCAGCCTACGACTGCCTGGAGAGGGGCGTCGGAGAGGTATGGAGGAAGCTCGCCGGCGCCCCTGCTCCACCCGCTCTAGCGCAGAGCGGGAACCCTGTGGCGACGGACGAGCAGCGCCGCGGCGACTGCGAGCAGGGCAACGGCAGCGGCTCCGGCCAGCGCGCCGAACCCGGCGTCACGCCAGTCGATGCCCGACGCTTCCGCTGCGACCACGGACGGGGCCGCGACCGCACCGGAAAGCACCTCGTGTGCCTGCGGATAGCTGGACTTGAGATCGGGATCGGGGATCCCGGCTGCAACGACGAGCTGGTGCAGCTGCGGGTAGCTCGACTTGTAGCCGTCGTACCGAGGAGGTGCAGCCGCCCAGGCCGACGACGCTGCCAGTGCGGCGACCATGACGGCCAGAGCGGCTCCGGTGACGAGGCTGCGCTTCATGGCTTCGCTCCTTTCGGCTTCGTGACCGCTCGTGCGATCGACCCGAATGTGCGCGACGCCGCCCATTCGGCCTCCAGGAGACGGTCATTCAGGCCCATTCGCCGGTCATCGGCCAGTCATTTGGCGCAGCGGGCCCGAGTGGTACGGTCAGCGCCGGACGATGGACTTCCGCATTCTCGGGCCGTTCGAGGTCTACGACCGAGGCGAGCCGGTTCTGCTCGGCGCCGGCAAGCAGCGGGCCGTCCTCGCACTCCTGCTCCTGCATGCAAACGAGGTCGTCTCGGTCGACCGGCTGATCGACGACCTTTGGCAGGAGGCGCCGCCGGCGACGGCCGGGAAGATCGTCCAGAACTACGTGTCGCAGCTGCGACGCTCCCTGGACGAGGGCGTCCTGGTCACGCGCGGTCACGGATACGCCCTCCGCGTGGAGGCGGGCGAGGTCGACGTCGACCGCTTCCGGCAGCTCGTCGAGGACGGCCGGCGGGCGCTCACGGCCGGTGACCACGAGCACGCCTCGGGCAGCCTGATCGACGCGCTGGGCCTCTGGCGCGGACGTGCGCTCGAGGACTTCACGTACGAGCCGTTCGCCCAGGACGAGATCCAGCGGCTCGAGGAGCTTCGCCTGAACGTCGTGATGGATCGAATCGACGCCGATCTCGCCCTCGGGCGAGGCGTCGAGCTCGTGGGCGAGCTCGAGGGCCTGATCGCCCAGCATCCGCTCCAGGAGCGGTTGCGCGGCCAGTTGATGATCGCCCTCTATCGCTCGGGACGTCAGGCCGAAGCGCTGCACGCCTACCAGGAGGCTCGCCGGACTCTCATCGACGAGCTCGGGATCGAGCCGGGCCAGGCGCTGCAGCAGCTCGAGAAGCAGATCCTCAACCAGGACCCGTCACTCGGCCCGCCGGCACAGAGGAAGAACGCCGTGCCCGAGACCGCCGCCGGACGCCCGAACCGCCTGCGCACGGTGCTCGTCGCCGCCTTGCTCGTGGCCGTGGGAGCGGGAACGGCCGCCGCAATCCTGCTCTCCCGCGACCACGGCGGCAAGCGGATCACCGCCATCGCGCCCAACTCCCTCGGCGCGATCGACCCGAAGACCAACAAGCTGGTCGGCGAGGTCACGGTGGGCGCATTCCCCCGCGTCGCCGTCGGCGGCGGGTCGGTCTGGGCGATGAACGGCCGGGACGGGACGATGATGCGGATCGACCCGAAGACGATGGAGGTGAAGAAAACGTGGTCGATCACGAGAACGAGCATCCTGAGCTCGATCGCGTTCGGCGCCGACTCGGGGTGGGTGGTGGCCACCACCCCCGGCACCCTGTCGCGCGCCAGGTTCGATCAGGCGCGCGCGAACGCGAACTTTCTCCCGCTCGTCGGCACCAGCGATGTCCCGGACGTCGCCGTCCGTGGCAGCGCCGTCTGGGTCACCAGTCAGATCAACCGGATGGTGTTCACGATCGACGGGCGACTGGTGGGCCCGTTGGAAGGTCAGGACTTGAGGGGCGACGTCACTCGCACGCGCGCCGTGCCGCTGGCGATCGCGATCGACGGGACGGCGGTGTGGTTCACCGGATTCGATCCCTCGTCGAAGGCCGGGCTCCTCGCGCGCATCGACCCGGCGCGCCGGCAGGTCGTCGCGACGATTCCCCTCCCGGCGATCCCTACCGAGCTCGCTGTCGGCTACGGCGCCGTCTGGGTCGCAGTCAACTCCGAGAACGCGGTGTGGCGCATCGATGAGCGCACGAACGTCGTACAGCGGACGATTCCCGTCGGCAACGGCCCCTACGCAGTCGCCGTGGGTGAGGGCGCGGTGTGGGTCGTCAACACCAAGGACGCAAGCGTGTCGCGAATCGATCCGGCCACCAACAGGGTCGTGGCCACGATCCTCGTAGGCGGCTCACCTCGGGACATCGCTGCCGGCGACGGCCTCGTCTGGGTCGCCGTCGCATGACTCCCCGCGCGGTCGTCTTCGACTTCAACGGCACGCTCTCCGACGACGAGCCGATCCTCTACAGCATCTTCGCCGAGCTCTTCGCCGAGCACGGCAGGCCGCTCTCTGAGCGCGAGTACTACGACGAGCTGGCCGGCCATTCCGACCCGGAGATCGTTCGCCTCTGGCTCGGCCGTGACCATCCGGACGTCGAGCTCGTCATCGCCGAGCGCGGCGAGCGCTACCGCGCGGCGGTCAGCGACGGCTCCACCATCGGGCCTGACGTCCGCGAGTCGGTTCGCTACGCGGCCGGGCGCGTTCCGGTCGCGATCGTGTCGGGCGCCGCCCGGGCGGAGATCGAGCCGGTGGTGGCGGCGGCCGGGCTGGCGCCCTTGTTCCAGTTCATCGTGTCCTCCGACGACGTCGTCGAGGGCAAGCCGGACCCCGAGGGCTACCTGCGCGCGCTCGACCTGCTCGGCGACGGGCTGCGCCCCGAGCAGGTGCTCGTGTTCGAGGACACCGAGGCCGGCGTGGCCTCGGCCAAGAGCGCCGGCATGCGCTGCGTCGGGCTGACGAGAACGCTCGGCGCCGCGAGACTCGCGCAGGCGGACGAGCTCATTCGCGAGCTCGAGCCGGAGACCGTGCGCCGCCTGCTCGCGTGACGCCGCTGGTGATCGCGCACCGGGGCGCGTCCTGGGACCTGCCCGATAACACGCTGCCGGCGATCGAGCGCGCGATCGACATCGGCGCGGATTTCGTGGAGATCGACGTTCACCCGCTGGGCGACAGGCTGGTGGTCGTGCACGGCGTCCCGAAGCGCACCGTCGACTACCCGACGCTCGAGCAAGTGGTCGAGCTGACCTCGGGGCGAATCGGGCTGATGGTCGAGCTCAAGCGCCCGTACCGGTACCGGCGCTACGACGTCGTCGGGCGCGCACTGAAGGTGCTCGACGACGAGGCGATCCTCGTGTGCTTCGAGCCGGGGGCACTCCTCGAGGCGCAGCGGCTGCGGCCCCGCGTTCGCCGGCTGCAGCATGTCGGCTTCGGCGTCTCGATTTCCTCGGCCGCCCGCTACGCCTGGGGCGTCGGCTTCGGCAACCGCCGCGCCACGTCGCGCGGGATCGCCCGGGCGCAGGCGCTTGGCCTGGCGACGACGGTGTTCACGGTCAACAGCGCCGCGCGGATGCGCCAGCTGGCCGGCTACGGCGTGACCGGGATCTTCACGGACCGTCCTGACCTGATGCGGCGGACACTAGGTCGCTCTCCGTCTGGTCGGCCAGACTGAGCAGCCGGACGCCCTCGACCGGGATTTGAGCGACGACCCGCATTCCGATCGGCAGCACCTCGACCCGCGAGGTCGGGATGTCGGCGATCACCTCGACGTCGTCCCCGATCACCTTCAGGCGGGTGATCGCTCCGAGGAAGGTGTGCGCGACCACATCCCCGACGAGGCCGCCGGCGCCGGGAGCGTTTCCGTCGGCGGGAGCCACCTCCAGTGTCTCCGGCCGGACGAGCACGAGGACCCGTTCGCCCGTCGGCAGACCCTGGGCCGCCGCCACCCTCAGGCGAGCTCCTTTGTGCTCCACCTCTCCGCTGCCGCCGTCGACGACCGTCGCCTCGAGTCGGTTCATCGTGCCGATGAACTCCGCGACGAACGGCGTGGCCGGAGACTGATACATCTCGGCGGGCGTCCCCATCTGCTCGATCCGGCCACCCCACATGACCGCCACGTGGTCGGAGACCGAGAGTGCCTCCTCTTGGTCGTGCGTGACGTAGAGCGTCGTGATCCCGAGCTCCAGCTGGATCCGCCGGATCTCCTCGCGGAGCTGGACGCGGACCTTCGCGTCGAGCGCCGAGAGCGGCTCGTCGAGCAGCAGCACCCGCGGCTCGATCGCCAGCGCGCGCGCGAGCGCGACCCGCTGCTGCATGCCGCCGGAGAGCTGGTGCGGGTACCGCGTGCCCGCGTGTCCGAGCCCGATCAGCTCCAGTAGGTCCTCGACGCGCTTGCGCCGGTCGCCGCGCTTGCGGCCGCGGATCTTCAACCCGAATTCGACGTTCTGCTCGGCCGTCATGTTGGGGAACAGGCTGTACGCCTGGAAGACCATCCCCATGTCGCGCTTGCTGGGCGAGACCCGGGTCACGTCCTTGCCGTCGACGACGATCGAGCCGCGGTCAGGCCGGTCGAAGCCGGCCACGAGCCGTAACGCCGTCGTCTTCCCGCAGCCCGACGGACCGAGCAGCGACAGGAACTCGCCCTGGCCGAGCTCGATCTCGATCCCGTCGAGCGCCTTGACCGTGCCGAAGTCGCGGTGCAGGTCGACGAGCTGGAGGTACGACATCAGCGACCCCCGATGACGGTGGAGCGGGCGCCGCGCATGCGGCCGAAGACGAGCAGCGACGCCATCGCCGCCCAGGTGATCCCGAAGCTCATCAGCGTCAGCGCGGCGGCCGGATAGGCCTGCGTCTCGTTGACGTACTGGAGGAAGAGCGGAAAGGTGTGGAAGGCGGCGAGGTTGGCGATGGTGAACTCGCCCATGACGATCGCGAGCGCCAGGAACGAGCCGGCGAGTGCTGCGGCTCGGATGTTCGGGAGAATCACCTTCACGAGCGTGACCGGCCAGCTGGCGCCCAGGCTCTGCGACGCCTCGGTGAGCGTGTGCACGTCGATCGCGCGGAAGCCCGCGTCCAGCGAGAAGAACATGTACGGGAAGGCGAGGATCACGTACGCGGCCGCGAGGAAGCCCCACGGCTGCGCGTAGAACCAGTCGGGCGAGCCCTTGTAGAACTTGAGCAGCCCGACCACCATCACGATCGGCGGCACGACGAACGGGATCAGCGCGAAGAACGCGATCACCGGGCGGAGCTTCGGCAGCTTCAGGTGGACCCAGTAGACCGTCGGCACGAAGATGAGCAGGCTGATCACGATCGTCTCGAGTGAGAGCAGGAACGAGATTTTCAGCGTGTGCCAGAACTGGCCGTTGTGGATGACCCAGCCGTAACTCGCGAGCGTGCAGCACTTGCCGGTCTGGTTGCTCTTCAGGCTGAAGAGCAGCGTGGCGAGCAGCGGGATGAAGAAGTACAGCCCGCCGACGAGCAGCCAGACGTAGGCCGACGGCGCCATTCGCCTCGCACCTTTCACTTCGCCCACCTCGTCGCCCGCCGCTGCAGCGGGATGTAGATCACCATCATCGCGGCCAGCACGACGAACATCCCGAAGGCCAGCGCCTGCGCGAGATGCGGGTTGTCCAGCACGTTGCCGGAGTAGTAGGCGCCGATCAGGACCGGAACCAGGTTCACCGCCCCGGACGTGAGGCTGTAGGCGGTCGCGTAGGCGGCGAACGCGTTCCCGAAGAGCAGGATGACCGCGCCGAGGATCGAGGGCATCAGGTAGGGCAGGCCCACGTAGCGCCAGAACTGCCAGGACGAAGCGCCCAGGTTGGAGGCCGCCTCGCGCCACTCGCGCTTGAGCCCGTCGATCGCCGGCGAGATCACGAGGATCATCAACGGAAGCTGGAAGTACAGGTAGACGATCTCGACGCCGGTCTTCGAGAAGAGGCTGAACCCGTTCTGGTAGATGTTGATGCCGAGCTGGTTCTGCAGGAACTGGGTGACGATCCCGATCGTCCCCAGGGTCGCGATGAAGGCGAACGCGAGCGGGATGCCGCCGAAGTTGGCAGCCACACCGGAGAACGTGCTCAGCGTCGACCGGATCCAGCGCGGGCTGCCGTCACGGATCGCCGCATAGGCGATCGCGAGCCCGACGAACCCTCCGATCAGGGCGGTGATGCCGCTGACCTCGATGCTGGTCTTGTACGCGCTGACGTACGGCTCGTGGAAGAGCAGCCGGATGTTGTCGAGTGTCCAGCTGCCCTCCTTCGACTTGAACGCTCCGGCCAGGACGTCGCCGGCCGGAAGGAAGAGGAAG
>JBKOVQ010000143.1:0-6516 GCA_046723985.1 Actinomycetota bacterium
CGGAGGCGACCGTTCGGCGGCCGGAGATCCACCGCACGGTCAGGGGGAAGTCGAGCGCCTTGGCAGTGGTGGTCATGGCGATTCCTCTCTCTCGAGTTCCAGCTCCACGGTCTCCAGGAGGACGCCCTGAGCGCCGGGGGCGGTCGGATCGGTGTCCAGCTCCGCCTCCACCTCTGCCCCCTCGGCGAGCGTCCCGACCGCCGCCTCGTCGAAGTGCTCGCGGAAGTGCTCGGGTGTGAAGTGCGACAGCGCACCGAGCCGGGCCCGGATGCGCGTGACGCGCACGGCGCCTTCCTCGGCGACGAGCGCCTCGAGCTTCCGGACCAGGTCCTCGGTCAGATGCTTCTCGTGCATTCCTCCACCGCCGCCTCGACCTCAGGGGTCAGACCCAGCCCGTAGTCGAACAGCGCTCCCTCGATCCCGACCACACGCACCCGTGTGGGCAGGCGACCGAGCGAGCGGGCGATCTCGATCGCCTCGGCCACGCCGAGTGCATGTGTGGAAGAGGACCCAAAGAGCTCGGTGGGCAGCCGCGCAGCGGACGCGTCGAAGACGTGGAGCGTCCCCGGGCGTGCGCCGGACGAGACCGCGTCCACGACGACCACGTCGTCGTCACCGGCGAAGGCGGCGACCAGCCCGATCGGCTCGCCGTCGAGCTGGATGCCGCCGAGCCGCCGCGCGACCTCCAGTCCAGCGCCGTCGTCGCGGCGCCAGTCGTTGCCGATCCCGATCACCTTCACGCGCGATCGACCTCCAGCTTCAGGAAATGGGTGGCGCACGAGATGCAGGGGTCGTAGTTGCGGATCGCCTGCTCGCACCGCAGCGAGAGCTCCTCGTCCGGAAGGTCCGCGTACCGCTCCACCACCCCGCGGAGGTCCGACTCGATCGTCTTCTGGTTCTGGGAGGTGGGCGGGACGATCTTCGCGTCGAGGATGGTCCCCTCGTCGTCGATCTCGTAGCGGTGCCAGCAGATGCCGCGCGGCGCCTCGCTGCAGCCGTAGCCGACGCCGGCCCGAGGGACGACCTCGACGAACGACGGTTCCGGGGGTTCGTATTCGGCGATCAGCCGAAGCGCCTCGTCGGCGGCGAAGACGAGCTCGACCGAGCGGATCAGGATCGTCCGGAACGGGTTGCGATCGCTCCGCCGTAACCCCGCCCCCTCCGCCGCCTCCAGGGCGAGCGACGTCAGCCGGTCGCCGGAGAGCGCCCAGCGGGCGAGCGGCCCGACGAGGTAGTTGCCGCGCTCGATCACCCGCGAGTGGAGCGCGTTCGACCACTCCACATGCTCCTCGACGAAGTGCTGCTCGAACTCGGAGACCGGGATGTCGAGGCCCCGGTTCGAGACGAGCCAACCGTCCTCGACGGCGTACGCGCCCGGCTCGGAGAGTGCGACGAGCTCGTAGTCCTGCTCGAACTCGGGGAACTCCAGCCCGGCGGTGAAGCGGACCGTATCCAACGCGAACTCGCGTGCACGCTCGAGGTCGTCGACGAGGACGGCGAGTTCCTTCTTTGTCGGTGCCCGGTAGAACCCGCCCACTCGGACGTTGATCGGGTGCACCTCGCGGCCGCCGACGACGCGCATCACCGCGTTGCCGGTCTTCTTCATGTGCAGTGCGCGCTCGACGAGCTCGCGATGGTCCTTGGCGAGGTCGATCGCGCTCGCGTAGCCGAGGAAGTCCGGAGCGTGGAGCATGAAGACGTGAAGGGCGTGGCTCTCGATCCACTCGCCGCAGTAGAGGAGCCGCCTGAGCGCGCGGATCTGCGGGCCGACGTCGACGCCGCAGGCGTCCTCCATCGCGTTCACGCTCGACGTCTGGTACGCGACCGGGCAGATCCCGCAGATGCGGGCGGTGATGTCCGGCGCCTCGGTGAAGTGCCGGCCGCGCAGGAAGGCCTCGAAGAAGCGGGGAGGCTCGTAGATCCGCAGCTTCACGTCGACGGGCTTGCCGTCGCGGATCTTGACCAGCATCGCGCCCTCGCCCTCGACGCGGGCCAGGTAGTCGGTCCGCAGCGTCTTGGTCCTAGCCATCGACCGTACTCGCCTCCTTGAATGCAGGCGCGTTCGCGTTGAACGTGCGGAAAACCCGGACGAGCGACGGGTCGCTCATGCCCAGGACGCGCAGTCGCTTCGAGAGCGACACCGTGTTCGGTGTCTCCATCGGGCCAAAGCAGCCGTAGCAGCCGCGCGCATAAGCCGGGCAGATCGCGCCGCAGCCTGCCTGCGTGACCGGCCCGAGGCAGGGCGTCCCGTGCGCGACCGTGACGCAGGTCGTCCCACGGCGCTTGCACTCCATGCACACCGAGTAGCCGGGAACGTTCGGCCGGCGCCGATGCAGGTAGGCGGTCACGACCTCGAGCAGTTGGCCCTGTCGATCGGGCACCCGCGCAGCTCGAAGTCCACTGAGACGTGGTCGGCGATCGCCGTAGAGGTGGACAGCGTGGAGATGTACTCGGGCGAGGCGTAGACGATCGAGACGAACTCGTCCACGTCGGCGAAGTTGCGGAGCGCCTGGATCCCGCCGGCCGTCGCACAGGCGCCGATCGTGATCAGCGCCTTCGACTTCCGGCGCACCTCGCGGATCCGCTCGGCGTCGTGGGGGGTCGTGATCGAGCCCTCGACGAGGGAGACGTCGTACGGGCCGCCGACCGTCCTGCTCGTCGCCTCCAGGAAGTAGGCGATGTCGATCGCGCCGGCGACCGCCAGCAGCTCGTCCTCGCAGTCGAGCAGCGAGAGCTGACAGCCGTCGCACGACGAGAACTTCCAGACGGCGAGCTTGGGCTTGCGCTCGGTCATAGCTCTCTCACCCCGAGATACGGCTCGATCGCGGGATAGGGATAGACCGCGCCGTCGCGGCAGATCAGCGAGGGGCCGAACTGGCAGTGCCCGCAGAGCGCGACGCCGCACTTCATCGACCGCTCCATCGAGATCCAGATCCGCTCCGCCGGCAGACCTTCGTCGACGAGCGCGCGGGCGGTGAAGCGCATCATGATCTCGGGCCCGACGACGAAGGCTGCCGTCGCGTCGGGATCGATGCCGGCTCGGGGGATCAGCGTGGTGACGACCCCGACCTTGCCGCGCCAGCCGTCGGCCGCGGCGTCGACCGTGACGTCCACCTCGAGATCCATCCGGGAGCGCCACCGCTCGATCTCCTTGCGGAAGACGATGTCGGCCGGCGTCCGGGCTCCATAGTGCAGGATCACCCGGCCGTAGTCCTCACGGTGGGCGAGGGCGTGGTACAGCGCGGGCCTTATGGGCGGCAGGCCGACGCCGCCCGCGACGATCAGCAGGTCCCTCCCCTTCGCCTCCTCGACCGGCCAGCTCGTCCCGAAGGGACCGCGCACGCCGACGACCGCACCCGGCCGTGAGGCGCAGAGCGCCCGGGTGACGGATCCGACCGCGCGGATCGTCTGCACGAGCGGTGCTCCGCTCACCGAGATCGGCACCTCGCCGACGCCGAAGGCGTAGAGCATGGTGAACTGGCCCGGCCCGACCTCCAGCTGCTCGCCCTGGACCGGCGCGAGTGAAAGCGTCCAGGTGTCGTAGGTCTCGCGCACCCTCCGCTCGACGCGGAAGGGCCGCGGCACCATCGCCCCCGGCTCAGGCAGCGCTGCCATAGACGTCCAGGAGTTGCATCCGGGTGGCCTGAAGCCGAGCGAGCATCACCGGGGCGAATCGCCCGAGGAGCTCGTAGCCGAGGGTGTGGTCGTCGTCGCACTTGCCGCGCAGGCACGCGCCGTCGAAGGCGACCGCGCGCACCAGATCGAGGGCTCGTGCGTCGAAGTGCCAGCGGTACGGCGGGAACAGCCAGGACCAGCCGACGACGTCCCCCTCGTCGACGGTCTCGACCGTCAGCGCGCCGCGGCCGGGCACGAAGGTCTCGAGCATCACGCGGCCGTGGCGGACGAGGTAGAAGGTGTCGGCCTGATCGCCTTCCCTGAACAGGTACTGACCGGCCTCGAAGCCGGTGTTGTGGGCGCATCCGGCGATCAGCTCTAGGTACGGCTGGTCGAGGCCCGCGAACACCGGGCTCTCCGCGACGAGGGCGTCGAGCGTCTTCACTGGTCCTCCTCCCCGGTCGCGCGAATCGCGGCGACCTCCTCGGTGATGTCGATCCCGACCGGGCACCAGGTGATGCAGCGGCCGCAACCGACGCAGCCGGAGCTGCCGAACTGGTCGTGCCAGGTGCCGAGCTTGTGGGTCAGCCACTGGCGGTAGCGGGCTCTCGCCGTCTGCCGGACCGCGCCGCCGTGGATGTACGAGTAGTCGACCGAGAAGCACGAGTCCCAGACCCGGGAACGTGCAACGGATCCATCCAGGTCGTTCGCGTCCTCGACGGCGGAGCAGAAGCACGTCGGGCACGCCATCGTGCAGTTGCCGCACGTGAGGCAGCGGTCGGCGACCTCGTCCCAGCGCGGATGCTCGAGGTTGTCGCGCAGGAGGTCGCGGATGTCGCGCGTGTCGAGCTGCCGCCCCATCCGGGCGGCAGCGTCGTCGGCCTGGGCCGCCGCTGCGGTGCGGTCCACGTCGGTCGCGTCGCTGCCTCCGAGTTCGGCGAGAATCTCCTCGCCGCGGTCGCTGCCCGCCTCGACCAGGAAGCGGTGCCCGCCCTCCAGCAGCTCGGTCAGCACGAGGTCGTAGCCGGCGCGTGCAGTCGGGCCCGTGTCCATCGAGACGCAGAAGCACGTCCCGCCCGGCTCGTGGCAGTTGACGGCGACGAGGAACGCGCCCTCGCGCCGGGCGGCATAGTCGCGGTCGGCGTACCGGCCGCCGAGAAAAACGCGGTCCTGGATCTCGATCGCCGCCAGCTCGCACGCGCGGACGCCGATGAACGCCAACGGACCCGCCTCGACGTGCTCCTCCTCCACCTCCAGGCCGACGCCGTCCTGTTTCGCCTTCCAGAGCCGCACCCGCGGTGGAAAGAGGAAGCGCTTCCAGGAGGTCGGGCCGACCGCGTAGCCGAACCGCGCCTCGTCGTCCCGGCGTTGGAGCCGGTAGAAGCCTCCGTCCTGGACGTCGGTCCACCCGGTCGGGAGCTCGGCGGCGGAGTCGAGCTCGTCGTAGACGATCGCGCCGTCGCGCACGGTCGGGCCCACGACGGTGTAGCCGCGGGCGGCCAGCGCGGCGATGAGCACGTCGAGCGCGGCGACGTCGATCACGCGGGTCATCGACGACAGCCTCGCGATCCGGCTTCTGCAGAGCATCGGGACCGCGCCGGACCCGTCCTGCGGCTTTCCCGCGCGCGCTTCCGGGATCCCACGGTCGTGACCCTGGTTGATCTCCGTCATGCTTTCGCCATGCCGGACGTGACCGCTTCCCCCACCCGTGAGCGACGCAGGCTGCGCGCGCGCGGCGTCGTGCAGGGAGTGGGCTTTCGGCCGTTCGTGTACAGGCTCGCCCGTGAGCACGGGCTCGGCGGCTATGTGCTGAACGACGGCGACGGCGTCCTGATCGAGATCGAAGGACCAGAGCTCGACGCGTTCGCCGGCGAGCTCGTCTCGCGCGCCCCGTCGCTCGCGTCGGTCAGGGCGGTGACCGCGGAGCCGGTCACGCCGCTCGGCGAGACCGAGTTCCGGATCGTCGAGAGCATCGCCTCCGGCCGCACCGCTCTGATCCCACCGGACATCGCCACGTGTGACGACTGCCTGCGTGAGCTCTTCGACCCGGCCGACCGCCGCTTCCGCTACCCGTTCATCAACTGCACGCAGTGCGGGCCCCGCTTCACAATCGTCCGCAGCGTCCCCTATGACCGGCCGAACACGACGATGGCCGGCTTCCCACTGTGCGACGAGTGCCGTCGCGAGTACGAGGATCCTCTCGACCGCCGCTTCCACGCGGAGCCGATCGCCTGCCCCGCCTGTGGGCCGCGCCTGTCGATGCCGCTCGAGGAGGCGGTCGCGGTGCTCGACCAGGGCGGGATCCTGGCGGTGAAGGGCCTCGGCGGCTACCACCTGGCGTGCGACGCGGCCGACGAAGCCGCCGTCTCTCGGCTGCGCGCGAGAAAGCACCGGGAGGCGAAGCCGTTCGCCGTGATGTCGGGCCAGCCGGGGCTCCTCGTCCACGTGAACAAGGCGGAACTCAAGCTGCTCCAGTCGCGGGAGCGCCCGATCGTCCTGCTCCGCCGCGTGCCGGGCGCTCCCGTCGCCGAGTCCGTCGCCCCCGGGTCGCCGTGGCTCGGCGTGATGCTCCCCTACACGCCGCTCCACCACCTCCTCTACCGCGACTTCGGCGGCCAGCTGGTGATGACGAGCGGGAACCTCTCCGACGAGCCGATCGCCTTCGAGGACAACGAGGCCCGTCGCCGCCTCGCCGGTGTCGCGGACGCTTTCCTCGCCCACGACCGGCCGATCCACCGACGCTGCGAGGACTCGGTCATCCGCCGCGGATTGCCGGTCCGCCGCTCTCGCGGCTTCACGCCCTCGCCGCTCCCCCTCGTCGCCCCCCGGCCGCTCGTTGCCGCCGGCGCGGAGCTGAAATCGACGTTCTGTGTCGCGACCGGCGACGGAGCCTTCCTCTCA
>JBKOVQ010000133.1:0-11002 GCA_046723985.1 Actinomycetota bacterium
TCCTTGCGCCGCTTGAAATCGATGATCCGGTAGCGGCGCTTGTGCCCGCCGCCCTGGTGACGCGTCGTCACGCGGCCGTTCACGTTGCGGCCGCCGGTCTTCTTGATCGGCGCGGTCAGCGACTTCTCCGGCTCGGTCTTCGTGATCTCCTCGAACGAGGAGACGCTCATGAACCGACGTCCCGGAGACGTTGGCTTGTATTTCTTGAGTGCCATCAGACAATCCGCCTTTGAAGGTTGCCCATGCCGGGAATGCGCAGCATTTGCGGCATTTCTAGACCTGTGCCCCCGCGAAGATCTGGATCTCGTCGTCCGGATGCACCTGGACGATCGCCTTCTTCCACCCCTGCTTTACGCCCTTGTGCAGGCCGCGCCGCTTCGGCTTCGGCCGCACCGTGGAGACGTTGACGCCGATCACGCGGACCTCGAAGAGCTCCTCGACCGCCTGGCGGATCTGGGTTCTGTGGGCGTCGGGATGGACGCGGAATGCGTACTTCTTGGCCTCGATGAGGCCGTAGCTCTTCTCGGAGACGACCGGTGCGATCAGGATTTGCCGGGCGGTGAGGCTCATGACGCCACCTCCGAGCTCTCCTCGGTCGCAGCCGTGTCGGAGCCGGCGCGCGCGAGCAGCCCAGCCAGGGCGGCCAGCGAGACGAGCAGCGAGCGGGCCCAGACGACGGCGGCGACGTCGAGCTCCGACGGGGCGACGACGACGACCTTCTGCAGGTTCCGGAACGAGCGCGCCAGGTTCTCGTCTTCGTCGGCACAGACGACGACGAGCGGGCACTCCTTCGCCCATGCGCCGATCAGGGTCGCGGCCAGCTTGGTGCTGGGCGCCTCGAAAACGGCGCCGTCGACGAGGCCGAGCGTGCCGGCCTGCGCATGGGCCGAGAGCGCACCCCGAAGTGCGGCACGGCGCGCCTTGCGGTTCACCTTCACGTCGAACGAGCGCATGGTCGGCGGGAACGCCACGCCCCCGCCCGTCCAGTGGGGCGCACGCGACGTGCCGGCGCGGGCGCGACCGGTGCCCTTCTGGCGCCACGGCTTCGAGCGGCCGCCGGAGACGAGGCCCCGGCTCTTCGCGCCCCGCGTGCCGGCGCGCTGCGCGTTCAGCTCGGCGCGCACGGCCTCGTGCACGAGATGCGTCTTCACCTCGGCTGCGAACACCTCGCCGTCGAGGGTGACCTGCTTCGGCGCCTTGCCGGCGGGGTCGAGCAGTGGAGCCTTGACCGCACTAGCCATGGTGGTGGTGGCGCGTGTGCGCCTTCTCCTCCCTGATCTCGACGATGCCGTTCTTCGGGCCCGGAACGGCGCCCTTGACCAGCAGCAGGTTCTGCTCTGCGTCGATCTCGACCACCTTCAGGCCGACCTGGGTGACGCGCTTGCCGCCCATGCGACCGGCCATGCGCATCCCCTTGAAGACGCGCGATGGGGTCGCGGAGGCACCCACCGAACCGGGCTTCCGGATGTTGTGCGAGCCGTGCGTCTTCGGCCCGCGGTGGAACTTGTGCCGCTTGATCGTGCCGGCAAAGCCCTTGCCGATCCCAATCCCGGAGATCTTGATCGAGTCGCCCGGCTCGAAGGCTTCGACCGTGACCGATTCACCGAGCAGGAGCTCGCTCGGCCCGCGGAACTCGACCAGGTGACGGTGCGGCTCGACGCCGGCCTTCTTCAAGTGTCCGGTCTCGGCCTTGGAGATCTTCCGCTCCCGGACGGCGTCGAACGCGAGTTGCACGGCCTCGTAGCCATCGCTCTCGACCGTCTTCACCTGGACGACCGGGCAGGGGCCGGCCTGGATTGCCGTCACCGGCGTCACCACTCCCGACTCCGGATCGAAGAGCTGGGTCATGCCCAACTTCCTGCCGACGATGCCTTTCACAGCTTGATCTCGATGTCCACTCCGGCGGGGAGGTCGAGGCGCATCAGCGAGTCGACCGTCTTCGGCGTGGGCGAGTGGATGTCGATGAGCCGCTTGTGCGTGCGCACCTCGAAGTGCTCACGCGAGTCCTTGTCCTTGAACGGGCTGCGGATCACGCAGTACACGTTCTTCTCGGTGGGCAGGGGCACCGGCCCGGTGATCGTCGCCCCGGAGCGCTCCGCCGTCTCGACGATGTCGCGCGCGGACTTGTCGACCTGCTTGTGGTCGTAGCCCTTCAGCCGGATGCGGATCTTCTGCTGTGGCACGTGCCCCTACTCCTTCCGATGCCTACTTGATGACCTCGGTCACGACGCCGGCGCCCACCGTGCGGCCCCCCTCGCGGATCGCGAACCGAAGCCCCTGATCCATGGCGATCGGCTGGATCAGCTCGATCTCCATGTTCGTGTTGTCGCCCGGCATGACCATCTCCTGGCCCTCCGGGAGCTTGATCGAGCCGGTCACATCGGTCGTGCGGAAGTAGAACTGCGGCCGGTAGCCGTTGAAGAACGGGGTGTGCCGCCCGCCCTCGTCCTTCGACAGGACGTACACCTCGGCCTTGAACTGTGTGTGCGGTGTGATCGAGCTGGGCTTTGCGAGCACCTGGCCGCGCTCGACCTCCTCGCGCTTGACGCCGCGGAGCAGCGCGCCGGCGTTATCGCCGGCCTGCGCGAAGTCGAGGAGCTTGTTGAACATCTCCAGGCCCGTGACGACCGTCTTCTCGGTCTCGTCGTGGATACCGACGATCTCTACCTCGTCGCCCGTCTTGATCTGACCCTGCTCGATGCGCCCGGTGACGACGGTACCGCGGCCGGTGATCGTGAAGACGTCCTCGATCGGCATCAGGAACGGCTTGTCGACGTCGCGCTGCGGCTCCGGGATGTAGCTGTCCACGGCCTCCATCAGCTCGAGGATCTTCGCCGTCCACTCGGCGTCGCCCTCGAGCGCCTTCAGCGCCGAGACCTGGACGATCGGGATGTCGTCGCCGGGGAAGTCGTACCTCGAGAGCAGCTCGCGGACCTCCATCTCGACGAGCTCGATGAGCTCGGGGTCGTCGACCATGTCGGCCTTGTTCAGCGCGACCACGATGTACGGCACCTCGACCTGGCGGGCCAGCAGGATGTGCTCTCGCGTCTGCGGCATCGGCCCGTCGGCCGCGGAGACGACCAGGATCGCGCCGTCCATCTGGGCGGCGCCCGTGATCATGTTCTTGATGTAGTCGGCGTGGCCGGGGCAGTCGACGTGTGCGTAGTGGCGGTTCGCCGTCTCGTACTCGACGTGCGCCGTGTTGATCGTGATGCCGCGCTGCCGCTCCTCGGGAGCGTTGTCGATCGAGTCGAAGTCGCGGATCGCGGTCCCCGTGCCCTGCTCGGAGAGCACCTTCGTGATCGCTGCGGTGAGCGTCGTCTTGCCGTGGTCGATGTGACCGATCGTGCCGACGTTGAGATGCGGCTTGGTGCGCTCGAACTTCTGCTTGGACATTCCTTCCTCCGGTCTCCTTTAGGTCTGGGCGGCGACGATCTCGCCCGCGATCGACTGAGGTATGTCCTCGTATCGATCGAACTGCATGGTGAACGTGGCCCGCCCCTGCGTCGTCGAGCGCAGGTCGGTGGCGTAGCCGAACATCGTGGCGAGCGGGACCTTGGCCCTGATTGCTTGAGCATTGCCCCGCGGCTCGAGGCCCTCGACCCGGCCACGGCGGGAGTTCAGGTCGCCCATCACGTCGCCGAGATAGTCGTCGGGAGTGACGACCTCGACCGCCATCACGGGCTCGAGCAGCTTGGGCTTGGCGCGCTGCATCGCGTTCTTGAAGGCCATCGAGCCCGCGACCTTGAAGGCCATCTCGCTCGAGTCGACCTCGTGGTACGAGCCCTCGACCAGAGTGACGCGGACGTCGACGACCGGGAACCCGGCGAGGACGCCCGACTCCATGGCCTCCTGGATGCCGAGGTCGACCGACGGGATGTACTCGCGGGGGATCTTCCCGCCGACGATCTTGTCGACGAACTCATAGCCCTCACCCGGCTTGGTGGGTTCGAGGTCGATGACCGCGTGGCCGTACTGGCCGCGTCCGCCGGTCTGGCGGACGAACCTGCCCTCGACGCGCTGGACGGCCTGGCCGACGGTCTCCCGGTAGGCGACCTGCGGCCGACCGACGTTCGCATCGACGTTGAACTCGCGGGTCAGGCGGTCGACGATGATCTCGAGGTGCAGCTCGCCCATCCCGGAGATGAGCGTCTGCCCGGTCTCCTCGTCGGTCCGCACCTGGAACGTCGGATCCTCCTCCGACAGCCGCTGGAGGGCATTGCCGAGCTTGTCCTGGTCCGACTTCGTCTTCGGCTCGATCGCGACCGAGATCACCGGGTCCGGGAAGGTCATCGACTCGAGCCGGATCGGCGCGGTGTCGACCGCGAGCGTATCGCCCGTCGTCGTCGCCTTGAGGCCGACGACGGCGGCGATCTCGCCCGCGCCGATCTCGGAGCGCTCCTCGCGGTGGTTGGCGTGCATCCGGAGGATGCGGCCGACGCGCTCGGTCTTGCCGGTGGTCGTGTTCATCAGTCGGTTGCCCTGCTTCACCTGGCCCGAGTACACGCGGATGTAGGTCAGCTTCCCGACGAACGGGTCGGACATGACCTTGAACGCCAGCGCCGCGAATGGCTCGTCGAGCTCTGGGCGCCGTGAGAGCTCGTTCTCCGTGCGCGGGTCGATCCCGTGGATCGGCGGCACGTCGAGCGGGCTCGGGAGGTAGTCGATCACCCCGTCGAGCAGCGGCTGGACGCCCTTGTTCTTGAAGGCGGAGCCGCAGAGGACGGGCGTGACGGAGATGTCGAGCGTCGCCTTGCGCAGAGCGCGCCGCAGCATGTCCGGCGTGACTCTCTCCTCGTCGTCGAGGTAGGTCTCCATCAGCTCGTCGTCGTGGTCGGCCACCGCGTCGATCAGCTGGTGGTGGTACTCGTGTGCCTGTTCGGCGAGCTCGGCCGGGATGTCGACGATCTCCATGTTGGTTCCGAGGTCGTCGGTCCAGACGATCGCCTTCATCTCGACGAGGTCGACGACGCCGCGGAAGTGCTCCTCCTGGCCGACCGGCAGCTGCACCGGGACGGGATGCGCGCCCAAACGGTCGACCATCGACTGCACCGAGCCGAAGAAGTCGGCGCCCGTCCGGTCCATCTTGTTGATGAACGCGATCCGCGGCACCTTGTACTTGTCCGCCTGGCGCCAGACCGTCTCGGACTGCGGCTCGACGCCGGCGACCGAGTCGAAGACGGCGATCGCGCCGTCGAGCACGCGCAAGCTGCGCTCCACCTCGACGGTGAAGTCCACGTGCCCGGGCGTATCGATGATGTTGATGCGGAAGTCGCGCCAGAACGCCGTCGTCGCCGCCGACGTGATCGTGATCCCGCGCTCCTGCTCCTGCGCCATCCAGTCCATCGTGGCGGCGCCCTCGTGCACCTCGCCCATCTTGTGGGTGCGGCCGGTGTAGTAGAGGATCCGCTCGGTCGTCGTCGTCTTGCCGGCGTCGATGTGGGCCATGATCCCGATGTTGCGGACCCGCTCGAGGCCTGCCCGCGTGTCCCTCTCGACCGTCGCCATCGCTACCACCGGTAGTGCGCGAACGCCTTGTTTGCCTGGGCCATCCGGTACATGTCGTCCTTGCGCTTCCACGCCCCGCCCTGGTTCTGGAGCGCGTCCAGGATCTCGCCGGCGAGCTTGTCGTCCATGCTCTTCTCGCGCCGCTCGCGCGAGTAGGTGACGAGGTACCGGATCGCAAGCGTGCGCGCACGCCGCTGCGGCACCTCGACGGGCACCTGGTAGTTCGCGCCGCCGACGCGGCGGCTTCGGGTCTCGAGCACGGGGGTGACCGTCTTCACGGCCTGCTCCAGCACCTCGAGCGGCGGCTTGCCGGTGCGCTCGCCGACCCGATCCATCGCCCCGTAGACGATCCGCTCTGCGGTCGAGCGCTTGCCGCGCGTCATCACGCGGTTGATCAGCTGGGTGACCAGGCGGGAGTTGTAGACGGGGTCCGGGTCCAGCGTGCGGACCTGAATCTCTGCGCGGCGGGGCATTACGAGCCTCTCTTGGCCCCGTACTTCGAGCGGCCCTGCTTGCGGTCTGCGACGCCGGACGAGTCCAGCGCGGCGCGGATCACCTTGTAGCGGAAGCCCGGCAGGTCCTTGACGCGACCGCCGCGGATGAGCACGACCGAGTGCTCCTGGAGGTTATGGCCCTCCCCGGGGATGTAGGCACCGACTTCCATCCCGTTCGTCAGGCGAACGCGTGCGACCTTGCGCAGCGCCGAGTTCGGCTTCTTCGGCGTGGTCGTGTACACACGTGTACAGACGCCCCGCTTCTGCGGCGCGCCGCGCAGCGCAGGGGTCTTCACCTTCGCCTTCGGCGCAGTACGACCCTTTCGCACGAGTTGGTTGACAGTCGGTATGGGGACTCCTCCAGAGGGCTTGCACACAACAAAGGCCGGCGGGGCCACAGCCACCGCCAACCCAGGGGTGCATGGTAGCGAAGGTCGGAGCGACGCGTCAAACGGGCCCTCTTCGGGGGTGACCCGCCGTCCGATCGGCCGGGTATACGTCGGCGGGCATGCCCGAGTGCCCCATCTGCCGGCGGGAGTACGACGACCGGTTCTCGGTCTTCGTGCCGCCTCATCCAGAAGGCTTCGATTCGATCGAGTGCGCGCAGCGCGCGGCGGCCGTCTGGGCCGCAACCGAGCCGGCACCGATCATCCTCCCGACGATCGAGGTCGTCGCCGCCTCGGCGGCGGCTCTACCCGTGGCGGCCGCTCCTCGGCGGGGGCTCGCGGCACTCGCCGTCCTTGCGCTCATTCCGGGTCAGGCGGCATTGGCGGCCGGTGTCGGGCTCGCCGCGGCGGGAACGGCAGCGTCCATCTACCTCGCCGCCCGCCCGGTCGTTGAATCGCCCCACTCGGCCTCGGTCGCCACCGGCACCGCTCCGGCGGCGAAGCCGATCCCGAGCTCGGGATCGGCCGCGCCTGCCCCGCCCGCCCCCGCTCCTGCCCCTGTCGGCGGGAACGCCACGGGCGCGGGGGTCGTCGACCGGCCGGCCAAGAAGCCGGTACGGTCGTCGGTTGTCAGCACGGGCCGTGCGGGGCGAGTGCACCCCGTCGTCGCCCCGAAGGCCCACGTCGTCCGCCTCCGGCACCACCCCTCTCTCACGACGACGGGCACAGCTCAGTTCGTCTCTCGGCCGGTGCAGATCAGCCATCCCCACCCATCGACGCCGCCGCCCACACCGCCGCAGCAGCAGCCGAAGCCGCACCCGCCGAAGCCGCAGCCGAAGCCCGAGCAGGCACCAACCAAGCCTACGCCGCACCCGCCGGCGAAGCCTGAGCAGCCCAAAGAACCCAAGCCCGCACCTGCGCCCGCACCTGCGCCCCCACCTGCGCCCGCACCTGCGCCCGCACCTGCACCGAGCAACCCGTCGCCGACGGGCGAGGAGGCGAAGCCGGTCTCCTCCACGCGCGTGTTGGCATCGGTCGAGTCGCCGCCGAAGGAAAACGAGACGAAGAAGTCTGAGCCTCCCCCGCCTCCGGCAACGCCGACGCGCTCATCGCCGCCTCCGCCGCAGGGCGAGCCGAGCTCGACCGGCGACGACGACGGTGATACGCGCCCGGGCAACGGCTACGGCGACGACAACCACGAGCACACCGGCCCGCCCGGCCAGGACCACCATCAGGACGGCGGCGACTCCAGCCAACACGCCCAAGGTGACGACCACGGGAACGAGAACGGCAACGGCAACGGCAACGGGAACGGCAACGGGAACGGCAACGGCAACGGCAACGGCGACAAGGACAAGGACAAGGACAAGGACCACGGGAAGGGCCATTGAGCCGATCCCGGCGGTCCCTCGCATAGCGGTCTGAGCTCGCTGAGCCGGCGCGGCGAGCCGCCGCTTATGTCGCCTCGCCGCTCGACTCTTCCGGCTCGTCCGCGGCCATGACCCTGCCCTTGCCGGCGCGCTTCGCCCGGTAGAGCGCCTGGTCGACGCGGCGGAAGAGTGAGGTGGCGTCGTCGTCGCGGCCGAGCTCGGCCATACCGGCCGAAATCTGGAGACTGGGGACGCGCCCGATCGGCTGACCCTGGATCGCGAGCTGGAGACGCCGGAAGAACTGATCCGTGTCCTCGAGCGACGACTCCGGGAGGATGACGGCGAACTCGTCCCCGCCGACCCGGCACGGGATGTCTGCGCCCCGCACCACGAGGCGCAGGCGCTGAGCCACCTCTGCCAAGACGGAGTCGCCGCCCAGGTGCCCGATCTCCTCGTTGATGCCCTTGAAGTCGTCGAGGTCGAAGAAGATCAGCGCGAGTCGGCGGTCGTAGCGGTGGGCGCGCTTCACCTCGTGCGCGAGCGTCTCGTGGAAGTAGCGACGGTTGTGCAGACCCGTCAACGGGTCCCGCACCGCCAATTCGTGCAGCTCCCGGAACTGCCGCGCGTTCTCGATCGCGCGTCCCGCAGCGAGCCCGAGCTCCTCGAGTGCTGCGAGGTCCTCCTCCTTCGGCTCCTCCGCCGCCCGGCGCCAGAAGATCCCGAGCGTCCCTGTCGGCGACCCCAGTTCCCCGGATAGCGGGAGAAGAACGCCGAGTTGGATCGCGTTGACTGCGATGACGGTTTCGCCCGGGAACCGATACCGCACGGTCAGCGCGCGCGAGCGGCTCTCGGCCGGCCAGCTGCCGAGCAGCGGCAGCGCCTCGTCGGCCGTGAGGCTGAGCGCCTTCACGACGGGCGGCTCGCCTTTGCCCCAGAGCGCGACGGCGGCGGCGTCCGCGTTCGAGAGCTGAGTCGCGCCCTGGAGAACCCGCGCGAGCAATTCGTCCAAGTCGAGCGTTTCCGCCAAGGCCGAGAGCTGCTTCGCCCAGCGCAACTCGGACCGCGCCCGCTGGAGCTCGTCCGCGCCGGCACCGCGGCCCCCGCCGAGCGTCAGCCGCCGCTGGCCGACTACGACGACCACGAGGATCCCGAGCAGTGCAGCCGCAAGGGCGATGATCAGCGCGGTCATGGCGCCCTCGGGCCGACGTCCGACGACGTCGTCTCGTCCACTCCGGATGCCCGCCGCTCGAAATCCATAGCTCTGCGCCGCCAGACGGCGATCAGCGCTCTAACGGCGCCGCCGATCTCCTCTGGCCGCCGTTGCCTGCTCGCGAAAGGCGATGGAGTCCGCGCACCTTTCCTCTCTCTCCCCGTAGGTGCGGAAGTGCACCTACATATATAACGGTACCCAGGAGCGCGATCCGGTCAAGATGGTGCGCGCCGGAGTTCCCTCGTTCGTCTGTGGCTATCCTCAGGCGTTGAGCGCGAGGAACGGCAGGTAGGTGGAGACCGAGACGAGCGCGGGGCTGGGCAGATCGTCACGGAGGCAGATCGTACGGTTCAGCGCTGACTCGGCGCGCTTGCGTGCCCCGTCCTCATAGGCCTGTGTCCGCGCGAACGACACGAGCGCGGTTCGGATCGCAGCGCGGGCGTTCACGTAGGGCACTGCACCGAGCGGAAGCGCCCCGCCGAGGGGCGTCACGGTGCACGAGCCGAGACCGGTTGTGAACGGCGACGCGCCCCCGGCGGGGAGCCGGAAGAGCGCGGCGGGGGCGGCTGCGGCCAACGCGGAGCCTGACGTCCTTGCGAGCGCGCCGCTGTAGGCGGCCCGGCTGCCTGCCGGCGAACACCCCGTCGACGATCGCCTGGATCGCCTCCGTGACGCGATCGGCGGGAATCCGGGCGAGCCCGCTCTCGACCAAGCGGTCGTAGAGCACGGTGAAGGCGACGTCTCGGTCGTGCGTGACCGCGTCATGTGCGACAGGTCGGTCTGACGCAGCAGCCGCCCGTCCAGCGAGCACTGAATGCCAGGCGGCAGCGCGATCTGGCCCTCGGTGCGCGAGGCGTCGAAGTCCGGTCCGGCCGCGCCCGGCCCGTCGCACAGCGCCGGATCGCGCGTCCAGAGGTACACGCATGCGGCTGCCTCCTTGTCCGGGTCGGCGCCCGAGGCGCTGGACGTGCCCCATCCCCACGTCCACACGGTGGCGACGCCGAACTCGCCAGCAACGCGCTTCGCCGCGAGCGTGTTCAGCTTCGCGTACCGGAACCACGTGCTCGACGGTCGCAGACCCTCGCGTCCACCGGCTCCCGGTCCGGACTGGAATCCGAGGACTGGGACGTTCTGCCGATGGCGAGCGTTCGTGGTCGTCCAGGGTGTCGTCGTCGAGGCGCCGTTCAGCTCGTTGAGCGCAATAAGCGGCGTCGAGCATCCGGAGGACGTCGCCGCCGCGTCGAACAGCGTTTCGGCAGCGGCCGAGATCGTCGGCGGATCCGCCGGCGCGGTCGTGGTGCCGACAAGCGCGCCGGCTTCGAGTCCGGCAACCCGCAGGCTCCCGCCCACGCGACCCTATTTGGCAGATCCGCCTGAATGCCTTCCGCCCGTCGCCGCGACCGAGACGGCGGGCGCGTCCCACTGCCGCAAGAGGGGTCCGGCGCACTTGGGGAGGGGGCTCGCACGGGGCCGCCTGAGGCGGCCCCGTGCGAGCGAGCAACGCGCGCGAAGCGCGCTGCGAGCGTTTAGCCCTCGTCGAGGGGTGAATCGACCTCTGGGATTTCCTCGGCCTCGCCCGACTCGGCCGGCTTGGCCTCGTCGTTCAGATCCGGCTGACCGCCGAAGTCGAGCCCGAGGGAGGCGAGGTCGATGCCCCCGCCGTCGGAACCGATCTCCTGGAGGGCGGCGAGCAGCGTCTCGCGCTCGTATGCCTCCTTCGGCACCTTCTCGGACGGACCGATGTCGATCGTCCGGTAGCGCTTCAGCCCCGTGGCGGCCGGGATCAGCTTCCCGATGATCACGTTCTCCTTCAGGCCGAGCAGGCGGTCGACCTTCCCCTCGATCGAGGCATCGGTGAGCACCTTCGTCGTCTCCTGGAAGGAAGCGGCGGACAGGAAGGACTCGGTCGCGAGCGACGCCTTCGTGATCCCGAGGATCAGCGGCTCGAACGTCGCCTGCTCGCCCTTCTCCTTCTTCACCCGCTTGTTCTCGCGCTCGAGGACGACCTTGTCGACCATCTGGCCGGGCAGGAAG
>JBKOVQ010000161.1:0-26754 GCA_046723985.1 Actinomycetota bacterium
GCCCCGGGATCGAGCTCGGCCAGCTCGAGCCGCTCCGTGATTTCTGCTTCTGCACCGACGGCGTCCGCGGTCACTTGACAGTGGCTGCGAAGGGCATTCCCGGCGACGTCTACGTCTACGGCCAGGGCGAGAACATCTCGATGGCGGACTGGAGCGACCTGATCATCCGCACGGGCGAGGAGCACGGCTTCTGGCCTGCCGGTCGGCATGTGGTCTCGACCGAGGCGCGCTACCGGCCAGGCGCCAGCGAGGTGATGGCCCTGCGCGTCGGCTACGAGAAGCTGAACCGCGAGACGGGCTGGCAGCCGAAGATCAGCTGGGAGGAGGGTGTCCTCCGGACGATCGCCTGGTACGCCGAGAACCGCGACGGGTGGATCGGCCGGGTCGACTGGCTGAAGCCGGAGCTCCCCGAGCGATGACGCGCATTCTCGTCACCGGCGGTGGCGGGTTCCTCGGCTCGCACCTCGTCGAGCGGCTCCGCGAGCTGGGCGGCGATCCAGTCGTCGCCCGTCGGGCCGACTACGACGTCAGCCGCTGGGACGACGCCGACCGGCTTTTCGGCGACGCACGGCCGGAGCTCGTGTTCCATCTCGCCGCCGAGGTGGGCGGCATCGGCGCGAACCGCGTCAACCCGGGGCGGTACTGGTACGCGAACCTCCAGATGGGCGTGAACGTGCTCGAGCTGTCGCGCCTCCACGGGGTCGAGAAGCTCGTGATCGCCGGCACGGTCTGCGGCTACCCCAAGCTCGCACCGGTCCCGTTCCGCGAGGACGACTTCTGGGACGGCTATCCCGAGGAGACGAACGCGCCCTACGGGATCGCGAAGAAGTCGCTGCTCGTCGGCGCGCAAAGCTACCGCGAGCAGTACGGCGTGAACGCGATCTTCCTGCTCCCGACGAACCTCTACGGACCGCGCGACAATTTCGATCTGGAGACGTCGCACGTGATCCCGGCGCTGATCCGGAAGATGATCGAGTCGCCCGACGAGATCGTGCTCTGGGGGGACGGGTCGCCGAGCCGCGAGTACCTGTACGCCGAGGACTGTGCGGAAGGCTTCCTCCTCGCCGCCGAGCGCTACGACGGACCGGAGCCGGTCAACCTCGGCACCGGCGTCGAGACGACGATCCGGGAGACGGCGGAGCTCGTCGCGGAGCTGACGGGCTTCACCGGGGAGATCCAGTGGGACGAGTCGATGCCGAACGGCCAGCCGCGACGGAGCCTCGACCCCTCGCGGGCAAAAGAGCTGTTCGGGTTCGAGGCGAGGACGCCGCTGCGCGAGGGGCTCGAGCGGACGATCGCCTGGTACCGCACACAGGTGCCGCGCAGCAGGCTCCATGGCGCTCCGTGAGCGGGCGCGGCCGCTCTGGTCGCTGATCGTCCGGCATCAACCCTGGAGCGTCCTCGGACCGCTGCTCGTCGCCCAGTGGCTCTGTCTGCTCGTCCTGGCGCTCACGGTCGAGCACAACGGCTGGCTCTACTACCAGGGGGGCGACCAGTCGTACTACTGGACGGACGCGCACCAGCTCTCGGAGTGGACGCTCCCCGTCGCGCTCGTCGGCTACGCCTGGTCGTATCTCCTGATCCCGATCGCCTTCTTCGCCGGCGCGAACGTTCTTTCCGGCCTGCCGGTCGTGATCGTGCTGAACGCCTTGATCCTCCTGCCCGTTGCCCTGCTCTGCGTGTACGGGATCGCGACGCGGATCGCGGGGCGGACCTTCGGGTACTGGGCTGCCTTCCTCTGGGTGATCGTCCCGTACGTGACCATCCCGATGTTCGACCAGCGCTACCACGAGAAGTACGTCGACATCACGCTTCCGCAGTCGCTCGGCCTGACCGTCCTCGGCGACTTCCCCTCCACCGTCTTCCTGCTCGTCACCGCGTACCTGATCGTCCGCGCGCTGGACACGCGCGACTGGGCCGACGCAGTGCTCGCCGGGCTGACCGGCGGCTTCGCGATCGGGCTGAAGCCGTCGAACTCGCTTTTCTTCGGCGCGGCGGTGCTCTGCCTGGTGGTCGCGCGGCGCTGGACGCAGACCGCAGCGTTCGCGGCGGCGCTCGTTCCCGGTCTGTTCCTGCTCGCGCTCTGGAAGCAGCGCGGGCTCGGCGAGCTGCCGGCGTTCTCCTCGCCCGGGACCAGCGGCGGCTCCCTGGCGGCGATCGGAGCGGATGCACCAATCGGGTCGCTGGTCTCGCCGGTCCGCCGCTACGTCGACCTCAACTGGCACCAGCTGCACCAGAACATCGACGGCATACGCGAGTTCTTCTGGGCGGTGCGGCCGCTCGAGTTCGTCCCCTTCGCCGGACTGCTGGCGATCGGCCGCCGCTCCTGGCCGAAGGCGATCCTCGTCTTCGGCTGGTTCATCACCTTCCTCGTGGTCAAGGGAACGGACGACAAGGCGAACATCGAGGACGCGAGCTTCTTCCGGCTGCTGATGCCGAGCTTCCCCGCGTTCCTGCTGCTGCTCGCGTCGATCCCGCTGCTGGTGCCGGCCTTCTCGTGGACGCGGAAGGTGCTGCCCGACCCGCTGCCCGCGCTCCCGACCCGGCACGCCGGAGGTCGAGCGCTCGCCGTCGCCGTCGTCGTCCTCGTCGCGCTGCCGCTGCTGTTCGTCGCCGGGACGATCCCGCAGAGCACGGCGGAGGCGGTCTCGTACCCGTTCCAGGACGTCTACGTCCCGGTCCGGGACCTCGGGCTGCGGGTGACCCACGACGGCGGAACGCAGGTGCTGACGTGGAAACGGCCCTACGACGGCACGACAAAGGTCTTCTACACGATCCTCCGCTCGCGGCCGTTCGCACCGGACCCCTCGTCGAACGGCGACCGTAAGGCGATCAACGGGCTCGCGTGTCGCGATCGGCAGCACGGCGCCCCGCTCAACTGCCTTCTGTACATGAATCACCTGTCGAGCGTCCCGCAGCAGCGGTACATCGACCGGGCACCGCCGGGCCGCTGGACATACCGCGTCGGCATGACCGCGAACTGGAAGAACGACCACTCGCTCGGCGACATCATGATCGTCAGCACGCCGGTCACGGTGAACGTCGCCGGATGAGCGGCAGGCTCACCGTCGCCTACCGGCTCGCCGCGGCAGGCGGCTGGCTGGCGTTCGTCTGGGCGACCACGCACTGGTACTCCTGGCAGCAGACGATCGACCTGCTGTTCGGCTCCGACGCCCAGGAGTACGAGACGATCGCGAAGGCGGCGCCGGGGTTCCCGGACGAGGCGTTGCCCTCGCAGCACGCCAACCGCTTCGCTCCGCACTACCTGGTCGGGCTCGGGTCCGATGCTCTCCACGTCGGCGACCGGCCCCTGTACTACGTGTGCGCGTTCCTGCTCCTGCTGGCGATCCTGGTGGTGTTCGACCGGCTGCTCCGTCCGTTCCGGCTCGGCCGGATCGAGTGGGCTCTCTGCATCGGGGCGCTGGTGACGAACCCGTACCTGTACCGCTTCCTCGCGCTCGCGCCCGGGCGCCTCGCGGACTTGGTGTTCATCATCGGCGGCGCGCTGGCGCTGCTCGGCCTGCTGCGGGCGAATCCGTGGCTCCTGGTCGGCGGGCTCGTGGTGGCGACGCTCGGACGCAGTGAGTCCGTTTTCTCGCTCGCCGTGCTCGCGCCGATCGGCGTGCTCGTCTCGCCCGACTGGCGCCCGCTCTCGCACGGACGACGCTGGGGGAGCGCCGCCGCGTCGCTGCTCGCCCCGCTCGGCGTCTACGGGCTGATCGTGATCGCCGACGACAGCTTCTCGCGGCGCGACCATCCCGGCTTCTGGGGGCTGACGATCTTCGGGACGATGCGTGACCTGCCCGGGAGCGCGGGCACGCTCGGGCTCCACGGCTCGCGGGTGGCGATCGGGGTGGTGGGCGCGGCGGCGCTGATCGCCGGCGCGCTCGTCGCCCGATGGCTCGCGCGCCCCGCCAGAAGGCTGCCGTTCGCGTTGTGGGCCTCGCTCGTCGCCGGGATCGCGGTCTCCGGCGAGGCGCTGATCCTCAGCCCGGGCTTCATCCACGGGAATTCGCCGCTCCTCTCCGCCCTCGGCGCGGTCTTCTTCGTCGTAGCCGCCGGCGCAGCCCTGCAGGGCTGGGCGCTGAGCGTGCGGGCGGGCGCGGTCGGGATCGTCGGCCTCGCGGTCGTCTCGCTCCACCACCGTTTCAGCACGGTCAGCCCGGTGTCGACGCCGGGACGCTACGCCGGGCTCGCCGCGATCGCCGCAGCGGCCGTCGCGATCGCGGTCGCGACCGGCGCGCGGCCGCAGCGCGCCGTCTAGCCTCGCTCGCGGAGCTGCTGCTCGAGCAGGGCGAGCCGCTGCGCGAGCACGGTGTTCTGGTCGTGGAGCTTGGAGATCACCGTCGAGTAGTGCAGCAGCACGAGCAGGACGAAGAGCGCGCCGACCGCGAACAGCACCGCGGGCGGGTACGTCTCGATCCCGACCCAGCCGGCGATCGTGTTCAGCCCGGAGCGCCACAGGGACAACGCGAGCAGGACGACGCCCGTGAGCAGCCAGAGGAGCGCGTAGCGTTCGCGCAGCCGCCGGCTGCGGATCAGTTCGAGCACGACCACGAGCAGGATCACCGAGGCGATCGCGGCGACGATGGAGACGACGAGTGGGGTCACTTCACCTCCTCCAGCGGGGTGACGTTCTTGCGGAACAGGCCGACGAACAGGGCGAGCAGCACCTTCACCATGTAGTAGACGGAGGCGAGTGCGCCGATCGACGAACGGCCGGCGGAGCGCTCGCGCATCTGCACCGGCACCTCCGTCATCCGCAGCTGGTGCTTGTGCACCATCAGCGCCGCCTCGACCTCGGGGTAGTCGTGCGGGTAGTCGGCCGCGAACAGGGCGATCGCCCGGCGGTTGAGGGCCTGGAACCCCGAGGTCGGGTCGGTGACCCGGCGGCCGACGATCAGCGACAGGGTCTTCGCCAGGATCGAGATCCCGATCCGCCGCGACCGCGACGACCGGTAGCCGCCGTCACTTGCAAAACGCGACCCGACGACGATGTCGGCCTCGTCCGCGATGACAGGCGCGAGCAGGGCACCGAGCTGGGCCGGATCGTGCTGCCCGTCGCCGTCGACCCGAACCGCCACCTGGAACCCGTTCTCGAACGCGTAGCGGAAGCCGGTCTGCACGGCCCCGCCGATCCCGAGGTTGAACGGAAGCCGGACGACGTGCGCACCCAACCGCTCGGCGGCCGCCGCCGTGGCGTCCGTCGAGCCGTCGTCGACGACCACGATCTCGAAGTCGGGGTCGAACGCGCGGATCTCCTCGATCACGTCGGAGACGCAGTCCTCCTCGTTGAACGCGGGGACGATTGCGATCCGCCTGACCGCCACCGGGGATACGGACGCGCCCGCGGGGCGGCTCTCGGTCACGATCTCAGCCATGCACCGCCTCCGGGACGCCGAGCCCGAGCAGGCCGAGCAGCCGGCGGGCTCGGTGCAGGAACGTGTGCTCCTCGAGGGCCCGTTCCCGCGCGGCGCGTCCCATCTCCTCGGCCTGGGCCGGATCGTCCAACAGCTGCGCGTAGGCGTCGGCCGCCTGGTCGGCGTTCTCGACGACGAGCAGCTCGCGGCCGGGCTCGAACCAGCGCTCGATCCCCGCATGCGGGTTGGAGACGATGGTTGCGCCCGACATGGCCAGCTCGAACGGCCGAGATGTGGACGACGCGTACACGGAGGCGTGAGCCCGGCGGGTGACGTTCAGGTTGATCCGCGCCGCGGAGATCGCCCGCGAGAAGACGTTGAACGGCACGTCGCCGGCCAGCCGCGCCCGGCCGATGTCGCCGCGGAAGTCCCGCCCGCCCAGAGAGAAGTCCGCGTCCAGCCGCCTGCTCGGCTCGCCGATCATCGCCGCCGTCCACTCCTGGCGGAACTTGTCGCCGTACCCGTAGAAGAAGATGTCCGTCTCCTTGTCGACGTCGTGCGGCCGGAACAGCTCGGGGTCGGCGCCCCAGAAGACCGCCTCGGCGCGGCGGGCGCCGAGCTCGCGCAGCCGGTCGAGACCCCCCTGCGAATTGGAGACGACCAGGTCGTACTCCGAGGGGTCGGCGCCGAAGTAGTAGTTGAAGCCGGTGTCGTGCCCGCCGAACTCCGGCAGGCTCATCGGTACGTCGCCGTCGTAGAAGAGGACCGGCACGCCGAAGCGCTCACGGAGGAGCGTCGGGATCCCGCGGAGGTGGCTCATCGGAACGGTGAAGACGAGGACCGCGTCCACGTCGCGCTCACGCTCGAGCAGCTCGACGAGGTGGGTCCGCCAGCGGGGCGTGACCCAGCGCCAGATCGCCTGGCGGACGAAGCGGTCGGTGTCACCGGGGTCGCGTTCGGCACGGCGGAGGTAGCGGTCGCCCTTCACGCGGGCTGCCAGGTCGCGCACGCGCGCAAAGGCTTCGCCCTCGTAGTAACAGGGATTCGCTGCGGTGCGCCACCACGGCGACTCCACCGGGCGGCCTCGGTACGGCGTGACGATCAGGTCGCAGCCGGCCTCGTGCAGCCCCTTCCAGAGCTGCCACCAGGCGGGCGTGCAGCCGTAGCGGAAATCGAGGTCGACCGCGGACGCGACCGCGAGGATCTTCGGGGCGGTCTTCACCGCGTCAAAGGGTAGTGGCCGTCGCGGCGCGACAGATGCGTGCCTCCGTCCAGTACCGGAACGGGAAGCGCGACGCGGGCTGGGCCTCGCCGAGCTCGCGGATCTGCGCAAGTACTTCTGTCCGGTCCTCGTCCGGCAGCCGCGCGACGTACGAGATCGTGCCGATCCGCTCGGCGAGACCCTCGGAATCGAACCACTGCTCGAACGTGGTCGAGAACTCCTCGGCCGGACCGAACAGCGGGCTTGCATCCACGATCGTGATCCAGCCGAGGATCTGCTCTACCCCCGGCAGGTAGCGGCCGACGATCGCCTGGACCTCCCGCTGGAGCGGATCCGCGAGGTCGCGGCCGTTCCCGACCGTGGCGAGGGCGCCGCCGAGGACGAGCACACGGTGGATCTCCTCGAGCCCCCGCTCCGTGTCGAACCAGTGGAACGCCGAGGCGGCGACCACGGCGTCCACCGAGCCGTCCGCAAGCGGCAGGTCCTCCGCCGAGCCCGCGAGCACCTCGGCACCGGGGACGACCGCCTCGAGCTGCGCGCGCATCTCCGGGAGCGGCTCGACCGCGATCACCCGAGCGCCGGTGGGGACGAGATCGCGGGTCAGCTTCCCGGTCCCGGCCCCGAGATCGACGACGGTCGTACCCGGCCGGAGCGCGAGCCGGTCGGCGAGCCAGTCCACGAGCGCCGCCGGGTAGGTCGGCCGACGCCGCTCGTAGCTGTCGGCGACGGTGCCGAACGCGGTGAACGAAGAGCGGTCGAAGCCCCCGCTCAGTAGGCCCCCCGGCCGGCGAGAACCGCAGGCAGGGTCTTCGCCAGGATCGAGATGTCAAGCCAGATCGACCAGTTTTCGAGGTAGTAGAAGTCGAGCCGCACGAGGTCGTCGAACGAGAGGTCGGAGCGGCCCGAGATCTGCCAGAGGCCGGTCATCCCGGGCAGTACGTTCGAGCGCCGGCGGTGCCAGTCCTCGAGCAGCGCGTGGTCGCGCAGAGGCAAGGGCCGAGGCCCGACGAGGCTCATCTGTCCACGCAACACGTTGAGCAGATTGGGCAGCTCGTCGATCGAGAAGCGGCGGAGCAGCCTGCCGACCGGCGTGACCCGCGGGTCGTCTTTGATCTTGAAGAGTGCGCCTTCGGCCTCGTTCTCCCGCTCGAGCTCGGCCTGCCGGTCCGCGGCGCCGGCGACCATCGTCCGGAACTTGATCATCCCGAAGGTCTGCTCGCCGAGGCCGATGCGCGGGTCGCGGTAGAAGACCGGCCCCGGCGAGGTCAGCTTGATCGCCGCCGCGATCGCCAGCCAGAGTGGAAGGCCGACGACGATCACGAAGCAGCTGACGAGCAGGTCGAACATCCGCTTGACCGCCCAGTCGGTTCCGGCGAACACGGGCGGCCTGAGCTCGAACAGCGGCAGACCCTGGCCCGGCACGTACTCGGCACGCTGCACGAGCAGCTCTGTCGTCTTCGGAGCGATCCTCACCTTTACGGCCGACCGGTGCGCGTGGTCGACGATCTGGAGCAGCTGCCGCTCGCTGTAGTCCGAGTCGGTGACGATCAGCTCGTCGGCCGGATGCTCCTCGAGCACAGGGCGCAGGTCGTCGACGCGGCCGAGCCGCGGCAGGTCGCGCGCCTCGTCGGCGTCCTCGCTGACGACGCCGACGAAGTCGTACTCGATCCCGCCGCGGACCGACCCGAGCGTGCGCAGGAGGTGGTCGAGGTGCTCGCCCTCGCCGACGACGATCGCCCGGCGGCGAACCCCGAAGACGTGCAGCAGCTCGCGGCTGATGGTGTCATAGCTCGCTCGGAGCAACCCGTCGACCACGATCGCGATCACGAGCGCAGTCGGGATCAGGCCGAACGTATAGAAATCGTGGCCGGTGCCGAGTCCGAAGGCGAAGACGAGCAGTACGACGAGGATCAGGGACGAGACGACGCGGCCGAAGCCGGCGCGGCGCTCCCGCTCGGCGTAGAGCCCCGCCTGCCAGAACACGAGGACCGTGACGAGGGCGACGAACGGGAACCAGTCCGCGAATCGCCCCGTCCAGATGATCCCCCAGTAGATCGGCGTGTTTCCGTAGTAGAGCTCGCGCAGGACGAGCGCGCCGTACAGCGCGAACCCGACCGAAACGAGGTCGATCGCGACGAGCGCGAGGACGCTCGCCAATCGGATGACGAGGTGCCGGAGCGGGCTGGAGGCGAGAAAATAGGGGCGGCTGCGCCTGATGTCGCCGGCGATCGGCGCGTCTTTCGGCTCCTTCGCGCCGGAAGCGGTCGCGACATCCGCAGGCGGAGCTTCCTTTGTTGCCACGAACGAACGAGTTTACCGGGGCGCCGTCCGGGCAATTCGAAGGCGTGGGTCGGCTCGAGTTGCTCGAGAGCATGTACCGCGCTCACCACGAGGCGCGGCGGCCGAAGGACTCCGTCTTCTGCGGGCCGGAGCGGCGCGTGCTCTTCCGCGACTGGGTCGGTACCGGTGGACGGGTGCTCGACGTCGGCTGCCGCTACGGGGCGCTCACCCGCTCGTACCTCGACGGTAACGAGGTGGTCGGCGTGGACATCGACCGCAGTGCGCTGGAGGAGGCCGCATCGCTCGGGATCGAGCCGGTCTGGACGGACGCCGCGGAGCCGCTTCCGCTCGACGACGAGAGCTTCGACGTCGTCGTGGTCGGCGAGCTGCTGGAGCACCTTCCGCTCCCGCAGCTGACGGTCTCCGAGGCGAGGCGCGTGCTTCGCCCGCGCCTGTTCGCGAACGACATCTGCTTCAGGGCGCGGAAGCCGCTGCGCTGAAGTCGAGCTCGGCCCCGGCGCGGATGCGGTCGAGGCGTTCTGGACGGCGGCGGCGCCCGATCAGCCGCAACGCCCACTCCAACGCGCGACGGCGTCCCGCATCGAGCAGGTCGGTGTCGTGGAAGTAGACGTGGACGTACGCCGGCAAACGCCAGAGTGCGGCGCGCGCCGCCATGCCGAGCGAGTGCGTCGCCGGCAGCTCCGGGAGCGACGCCGTTCCGACCCTGAGCGTCGACGGCCGGGTCAGTGCGAGCCGCGCCGCGCCGGGCTCGAGGTACGAGGGGCGGAACGCCGTTCCGGTGCAGTCGGCCAGGCCCAGCTCCGCGAGCGCGGCCGCGACGCCCTCGTCGATGTACCAGCCGCCGCCAGCAAACAGCCACGGTTCGAGCCCCCGCTCGTCCAGCCAGGCGACCTGCTCGCGCACGAGAGCGGCCGGCTCGTCACCGGTCGGCCGCGCCTGCTTCGGCCCGCCCCAGTGGGTGTGGAGCCCGAACGGGCCGCGGGCAGCGAGGATCCGCGCCCGGGCGAGCCAGAGCGACTCGCTCTCGCCGGACGCGGGATCGGGCGGACGGATCAGCGCCGCGATCTCGAACCCGCCCGGCCGCCGGGCCTGAAGATCGGCGAACGCGTGCCACGCACGATCGTCGAGCGGTTGCTCGACATGGCAGGAGACGACGGCACAGGCGTCGGTCATCTCACCGCCATCGTAGGCTGATCGCTCGATGTGCGGGATCTGCGGGTTGCTCGCGCCGTCCGGCCTGCCGGACCAGGCGCTCGTCGAGCGGATGAACGACGCGCTCGTCCACCGCGGCCCCGACGAGGGATCGGTGGACGCGTTGGGGCGGTGCGTGCTCGGAAACCGGCGGCTGCGAGTCATCGACCTTGCCACCGGCAGCCAGCCGGTCGCGAACGAGCGCGGGGACGTCACGGCGGTCTTCAACGGCGAGCTCTACAACTTCCGTGAGCTGCGCCGGCAGCTCACGGGCCACGAGGTCCGCGGTACAGGCGATACGCCGGTGATCCCGCACCTGTACGAGGAGTCCGGCCCGGAGTTCGTGTCCCGGCTCGAGGGCATGTTCACCGTCGCGCTCTGGGACGCGACCCGCGAGCGGCTCGTGCTCGCCCGCGATCGGGTCGGCAAGAAACCCCTGCTCTGGACGCGGCTTGCGGACGGGACGATCGCGTTCGCCTCCGAGCTGAAAGCGCTGCTGCACCTGCCGGACCTGCGCCGCGAGGTCGACCCGCAGGCGCTCGACGCCTACCTGGCGCTTCAGTACGTGCCGTCCGGCACCGCCCTGCTCGGGATCGAGAAGCTCCCGCCCGGCCACGTGCTCGTCGCCGAGAACGGCTCGGTCCGAGTGGAGGCGTACTGGTCGCTGACGCCGCGGGAGGAGACCCTCGGAGAGGCGGAGTGGCTGGGGCGGGTCCGGGAGACGGTCGGCGCGGCCGTGCAGCGCCGGCTCGTCGCCGACGTCCCGCTCGGCGCGCTGCTCTCCGGCGGCATCGACTCGAGCATCGTCGTCGCGGAGATGGCGCGGGCCGGCGGCCACGTGCGCACCTTCACGGTCGGCTTCGGCGACGAGCGCTACGACGAGCGCGCCTCCGCGCGGGCCGTCGCCGACCGGTACGGCACCGAGCACGAGGAGATCGTCGTCGAGCCCGACGTGACCGAGCTCCTGCCGCGCCTAGCCCGCTCGTTCGACGAGCCGCTCGGGGACGAAGCGGCGCTGCCCCAGTTCGTGGTCAGCGAGCTTGCGCGGCAGCGGGTGACCGTCGCGCTGACCGGCGACGGCGGCGACGAGGCGTTCGCGGGGTACGAACGCTATGCGGCGATCGGGCTGGCCGGGCGAGTTGCGCTGCCCGGGGCAGGAGCCGCGGCGCGGCTGTTCCGCTGGGCGGGCCGCCGAGAGCCGCGCTCGCGGTCGAACCGGGTCGGCCGCCTGCTCGAGCTGGGCGCGCTGCCCGCGGCGGCCCGGTACGGGCGGCTGATGGAGGTGTTCCCCGCCGAGCTCCGCGCCGAGCTCTGGGAGCCCGATTTCGTCGCGCGGCCGACACCCGCGTGGGACCTGCTCGGGCCGGCCGAGGAGGGGATCGCGGGTCTGCAACGCCTCGACGTGCGCACCTACCTGCCCGGCGACCTCCTGCTGAAGGCGGACATCGCCTCGATGGCGCACTCGCTCGAGCTGCGGTCGCCGCTGCTCGACCACGCGGTCCTCGAGCTGGGCATGTCACTCCCGGACTCGCTGAAGATCGAAGGTCGCCGCGGCAAGGTGGCGCTCCGTCGGGCATTCGCAGACGCGCTTCCGCCGGAGGTGGCGCGCCGCGGCAAGACGGGGTTCGGCGTCCCGATCGCGCGGTGGTTCCGCGGCGAGCTGCATACGCCCGCCCGCGACCTCCTGCTCGGCGAGACCGCACGGGCCCGGGGACAGCTGCGGCCGCAGGTCGTCGCCCGGCTGCTGGACGAGCACGTGTCCGGCCGCGCAGACCACGCCCACCGGCTCTGGTGCCTGCTGATGCTGGAGCTCTGGCAGCGCGAGCACGTCGAGGCCGCCTCGGCCCCCTCGGTCGCTGCGTGACCAGGCACGCCCGGCTGATCGTCGCCGCCGCGGCGGCGCTGCCGCGGCTGGTCGTGCTCCTAGTCGAGCGCCGCGACATCCTGACTGCGTTCACCGAGAAGAGCGACGACATCGCGCAGACGTTCGTCAACTCGGGGACGTTCGGCTTCATCCCCATGCACCCGACCGCCTGGACGCAACCGCTCTACGCCTGGTTCCTGATCCCGATCTACTGGATCTTCGGACGGTCGTGGTGGGCGGTCGGCCTGATCCAGATCGGGGTTGCGGTCGGGACCGCGCTGCTCGTGTACGAACTGGGGCGGCGCTTCGTGTCCAAGCGCGTGGGCCTCGTCGCTGCAGTCGTCGCGACGCTGAATCCGTACCTGGTCTGGCACGACGTCCACGAGAACCGGGAGATCCTCGACCAGTTCCTGACAGTCGCGATCGTGCTGCTCGTGATGATTCTCGCCGGCCGGCGGTCACTGTGGCTCTCCGCCGTCCTGGGAGTCACCCTCGGGCTCGCGATCCTCGGGAACACGCGACTCCTCTTTCTGCCGATCCTCTGCTGCGCCTTCGTCGTCGGCCGTGAGCGCCGTACCTGGGCTGTCGTCGGCGTCGTGCTCGCCGGCTGCGCCCTGGCCCTGCTGCCTTGGATAGTTCGGAACCGCGTCCAGGTCGGGTGCTTCACGCTGACCACCGATACCCGCGCGCTCTGGAAGGCGAACAACGCGAACACGTACGAGACCCTCGCGCACGGGAAGTGGATCGACGACGTGCCGCCGCTGCCGAACGAGCCGCCGACCCCCGAGTTCGCCGGCGCGTACTACGAGGTCTACGGCAAGGTGCTCCCCGTGGACGAGTGCGCACGGATGCGGGTCTACCGGCACCTCGTCTTCGAGTTCTGGCGGGACCACCCGGGCGAGAAGGCGAAGCTGGCAGGCCAGGCGTCGGAGCTGCTCTGGAACCCGCAGGCGTTAAGGACCGAGGGTCGCGCCGAGTCGGGCGGCGCAGTCGACGCTCTCCGGCGGTGGGCACAGCCCGCGTACTCGATCCCGCTGTTCGTGCTCGGCCTACTCGGCGTGAGGCTCTTACCCGGGCGGCTGGCGCTGCTCGGAGTAGCGCTCCTCGCGTACCAGACGCTCGTCGCCGTCGGCTTCGCCGGCGCGACCAGGTACCGGGTGCCGTGGGACTTCCTGATCGCGCTCGCGGCTGCTGCGGCGCTGTGGTGGGCGTTGGACCGGCGGAGGCGGCGCGCATGACGCGCGTCGTCCATGTCCACCGGATCCGCGGTATCGGCGGATCGGAGCGGCACCTATTGACGCTACTGCCGGCGCTGGCGTCAGAGGGAGTCGAACCGGTGTTCCTCGGGCTGGACGACCCGGCCGGCGAGCTCGAGCCGTTCTACCGCGAGCTGGGCGTCGAGGCCGTGCGGCTGCCGTGCCCGCGGGACGTCGATCCGGGGTTGCTCCGGCGCGTGCGCCGGGAGCTGGCCCGACTGCGGCCGGACGTCGTCCACACGCACCTCGTGCACGGGGACGTCTACGGGACGCTCGGAGCGGGCAAGGTGCCGGTGGTCTCGAGCAAGCACAACGACGACCCGTTCCGTCGCGGGCCGTTCCGACACTTAGAGCGCCTGCTGACGCGGCGGGCGGCGCGCCTGATCGCGATCAGCGAGGCGCTGCGCCGGTTCTGTGTCGACGCGGTCGGGCTGCCGGAGGACAAGGTCGAGGTCGTCCACTACGGGCTCGACGGACTCCCCGCGCCGTGGGGCGAGAGCGGCCGGGTCGAGCTTCCCGCGGACGCACGCGTCCTGCTCTCCGTCGCGCGGCTCGCGCCGCAGAAGGGTGTCGACGTCGCGGTGCGCGCGCTCGCCCGGGTACGGGCGGTCGAGCCCCGAGCCGCCATGGTCGTCCTCGGCGAGGGCCCGGAACGGCCCCGGCTCGAGGCCGAGGGCGTCTACCTGCCGGGGCGGGTGGGCGACGTCGCGCCGTGGTACCGGCGCGCGGAAGCGCTCGTCCACCCGGCGCGGTGGGAGGGGTTCGGGCTCGCGCTGCTCGAGGCGATGCTGGCCGCGAAGCCGGTCGTTGCGACCCGGGTCAGCGCGGCGCCCGAGATCGTCGCCGACGGCGAGACCGGGCTGCTCGTCCCGCCGGACGACGAGGAGGCGCTGGCGAACGCGGTACTAGCACTGCTGGGCGACCCGGCGCGGGCGGCGGCGATGGGCGAGGCCGGTCTCGAGCGGGCGCGGAACGAGTTCTCGGTCGCGAGGATGGCCGGCCGGACGGCGGCGGTCTACGCCTCGGTCAGCGCCGAGCGATAGAGGATCTCGGTCCTGTCGACGCAGCGCTCCTCGAGGAAGTCGCGCAGCGCGCGGTCGCGGCCGGCCCGGCCCATCTCGGCCGTCCGTTCCAGGTCGCCCGCCAGCCGGACGATCGCCTCCCGCAGGGGCTCGGCCTCGCCGGGAGCGACGAGCAGCCCCGTCTCGCCGTCGCGGACGAGCTCGCCAAGCCCACCGATCTCGGCGGCGATCACCGGTCGAGCCCGCTCCATCGCCTCGAGGGCGACCATGCCGAAGCCCTCCCCCATCGACGGGACGACGACGATCGCGGACTGCTCGATCGCCCCCTGGATCGGCGCGACGTAGCCGAGAAAGCGAACACCGTGCGCAACGCCGAGCTCGCGGACGAGCGCGCGCAGGGCCGGCTCGAGCGGTCCGCGTCCGGCGATGTCGAGCTCGAGATCGGGGATCTCCTGCTTCGCGGCCGCGAACGCGCGCAGGAGGACGATGTGGCCCTTGATCGGGATCAGACGCCCGACGCAGAGGAGCCGCGGCGAACCGCCGGTGTACGGCTTCGGCTCGCCGTTGGGGGTGATCCCGTAGTGGACGATCTCGAAGCTCCGTTCCTCGAACCCCTCCGTCTCGGCCAGGTAGCGGGCGAGGCCGCGGGAGATCGCGATGTGGACGTGGGCGAGGCTGGCGACGGTCCGGTCGCCGAGGGCGAACAGCGTCCCTTCGCGGAACTCGTTGAAGCCGTGCTTGGTCGAGAAGCGGACGGGGACGCGCGCGATCAGCCCGGCCATCTGGCCGTAGGCGTCCGCGTGGACCAGGTGCGTGTGCAGGATGTCCGGCCGGTGGCGGGCGAGGTAGCTGCCGAGCCGGCAGAAGGCGATCGGGTCGACGTCGGCCCGCAGGGGCATCGTGTCGAGCGGCACGCCCCGTGCCTCGAGCGCCTGGGCGAAGTCCCACGCCCCCGGCTCGTTCTCGTGCAGCATCAGCATCCGCACGTCCCAGCCGCGCTCGCGCAGACGCGGCAGCAGCGAGAGCAGATGTGCCTCCGACCCCGAGATGCCGGCGACCTTCTGCAGGTGGAGGACCCGCGGGCCGTTCACGGAGCTCATGTTGCCGCCTCGACGACCGCGTCCGCCCAGGAGTCGACCGAGTGCGAGGCTGCCACGCGCTCCCGGAGAGTGCGGCCCAGCTCCCGGCGCCGGTCGGCGGGCTCGCCTCCGAGCGTGATCAGCCGGTCGGCGAGGCTGCGTGGATCCTCGCGGTCGAAGCGGAGATCGTCGGGGAGGAGCGAGTCGAAGGCTGGGTTCGACGCGATCGCCGGAGTGCAGCTCGCGCACGCTTCGTACACGACCTTGTCGGTCGCCCCCGCTCGCATGTTGTTGACGAGGACGTCAGCCCGCGCGAGCAGCCCCGGCACCTCGCTGCGCAGCACGGCATGGCCCAACTTCACGCGCTTGCCGAGCTCCAGCTCCTCGACCAGCCGCTCGAGCTCGGCGCGATGCGCCCGCTCCTCCGGGTTCAGCGCCGGGCCGTACACCTCGAGCCGCAGATCGAGGCCTCGGTCGAGCACGAGCCGCGTCGCCCGCACGACGACGTCCAGCCCTTTCGCCTGCGAATAGCGGCCGAGCACGAGCGCGCGGAGGCCGGCGTGCGCGGGGGTGCCGTCCACACAGGGGAACTCCGACAGGTCGATCCCGTGCCCGATCGCGCGCACCTTCCGGGAGTGGAGAGGAAACGTCCGGCGGTCGACGGTGAGCACGACGTTCGAGGCACGCTCCGCCGCGCGCAACGTCCGTGAGACGCTCCAGTGCGTGTACCAGAGGAGGACCTTCACTCCCAAGGGCCGTGCGAGCGGCGCCGCCAGCACCAGGTAGATCGGACACATGTGGGCGACGAGCCCGGCAGGCTTCGGACGATGGGCGAGCTCTGCCGCCAGGGCGGACTCGAACCGCAGGCCTCTCCCCGCTCGTGAGCGCGCTGCGAAGGGCCGAACCCGGCAGTTGTCCGGGAGCACACCGGGCAGGGAGCGGTCGGCCAGGACGACCACCTCGTCGACCCGTTCGGCGAGCGCGCGCAGCATCGGCACCGTCGCCGCGAGGGCCGGATGGCCCGGGTCGACCTGCTGGGTGACGAAGACGAGCCGCATCAGTAGTAGTCGGCGTCGCCGAGCGTGAACTGCCAGGCGGCCGGGTCCGGGTCGAGCGGCCCGTTCAGCCCGCGGCCGATCAGGTGCATCGTCAGGTGCGTCGGGACGAACCCCGCCCGGGCGAAGGCGCCGCCCTGGTCGGGACCGGGGAGGCCGAACATGAACCGCGACCGGGCGGCGCCCGCGGCGCGCCGGAGCAGGCCGGATACCTCCTTCGGCGGCGCGACCAGGTCGGAGAGCACCGCGACCGTCCGCGAGCCGAACGGCTTCGACGGCCAGACGACGGCATACCCGTTGTCGGAGCGGATCGTCGCGTAGGGCCGGGGCGAGTCCTGGTACCGCCACCGCAGGTACTGCGCGTCGCGGACGATGTGGTTGCGCCAGCCCGCCGCCGCGTCCCCCGCGAGCTCTGGCGTGCCCGCCACGTCGCGGCCTCGCCGGACGACCGGTCGCGCCCAGATCCGGTAGTGCGCCACGTCCGACCAGCCGAGCCGGTTGAAGAACATCGGGTTGGTCACCTCGTTGCCGAAGCCGAGCACGAGCTCGATCCCCTGCTCCTCGGCCGCCTGGTCCAGCGCACGCTGGAGCTCTGTGAAGATCCCTCGCCCGCTCGCTGCGGGCGACGTGACCGCGTGGCACGAGAACGAGACTCGCCGCTCCCGGCCGCCGACGACCATCCGCGCGAGCATGTGGGCGCCGACGCCGGCGACCTGCCCGTCGACCAGCGCCGTCCGCAGGATGCTCCCCGCCGGGTTCCGCCCGAACCACCACTCGAACTCGTCCGTGGTCAGCCCGCGATTGCCCCACGCCTCGGCGAGCAGGCGGATGTAGTCGTCGCGGTGGGACGCGTCGAAGGGTACGAGCTCGAACGAGCTCACTTGCTGGACGTGCCGAGTGCCGCGTTGAAGATGCGACGCGCGTGCGTCCCGGCGACCGTGTCCTTGACGGCGATCAGGTCGCACGCTCCCGAGAGGACGAGCTCGAACGTCCGCGCCGGGTACGGCTCGACGTTGTAGCGGTGCAGCTGGAGCGGATCGGTGTCCGGGCCGTTGGAACCGGAGATCGACGTGAAGGCGACGTCGTAGCCGGCCTGCTTGAGCAGGCTGAGGTGCACGAGGCGGTAATGGGCCTCGGAGCCCTTTACGTAGGCGAAGGCGCGCACCGGCCGCCGGAGCCGATCCTCGAGTCGGAGCTTGGAGAGGGTGATCTCGCGGGCCGCCTCGTCGACCTCGAGGTCGGCGAGCGGCCGGTGCCCGATTCCGTGCGACTCGACCCGGATCCCCGCCGCTTCGAGCTCGGCGAGTTCCTCCCACGACAGCGGCGGGTTGACGATCCCGCGTGCGGCCAGGTGCTCGTCGTGCGGCAGCGGCCGCGTTCCCGCGAGGTACCCGACCGGGACGAAGATCACGGCCGGATAGCCGTATTTCTGGAGCACCGGCGCGGCGTTCTCGAGGTTGTCGCGATAGCCGTCGTCGAACGTGATCAGCACCGCACCCGCGGGCAGCGGCGTCCCCAGCAGGTAGTGGTCGAGCACGGCATCGAGCGTCACCGGCCGGTAGCCGAGCTGGGCGAGCTGGGCCATCTGCTCGTCGAACCGCCCGACCGGAACCGTGACCGAGTTCTCCGGGACGTCGTTGACCTTGTGGTACATCAGCACGCGGAGCGTCCGCTGCTGCTCGCCGTCGACCGCCCCGACCCCGGCTGCGGTCTCGCCGAGCGCGCGGTAGACCCCGTTCTTCAGCGACTGTTTGATGCGGTCGGCACGCACGCGCCTATCGTAATCCCGCGACCAGCGCCTCCAGCCGGGCGGCGTATTCGTCCGGGGTGGCAACCCAGGCTTCGGCGCTCCGCTTCGCGCCCGCGCCGAGCTGCTCGGCAAGCCCGCGGTCGGCGAGCACCCGCTCGAGGGCGTCGGCGAGCACCTGCGGGTCGCGCGGCGGAACGAGGAGGCCGTTCTCGCCGTCGCGGACGAGGTCGACGATCCCGCCGACGCGTGAGGCGACTGCGGCCCGCCCGCGGCAGAACGCCTCGACGAGGACACGGCCCATCCCCTCGGACCGGGACGGCAGGACGAGCACGGTCGCCGCGTCGAACGCGTCTGCGATCCCCTTGGTCGGGAGCACCTCGGTCCACTCGGTGCGATCCGGCAGCTCCGCGACCAGCCGCTCGACCACCTCGCGGCGAGAGCCCCGCCCGACGAGGTGGAGGGTCGCCTCCGGCAGCCGGGCGGCCACGATCCGCCACGCCTCGGCCACCTCGTCGATCCCCTTGTAGTGCTCGAGCACGCCGACGAAGAGCGCGCGCGGCGCGCGCGGCAGGGGGACGGTCGGGCCGAGGAACGGGTCCAGGTCCATGAAGGCGGGAAAGACGGCGGCCGGCTCCACCCCGTGCGAGCGGACGAGGCCCGTCGTGTAGTCGGAGATCGTCCGCACGGCGTCCGCGCCCCGCAGCGCCGACAGGGCGACCCGGTCAGCGATCGGGTTGAGCAGCCCGCGCGCCGGAGAGCCGTAGAGCCGGGTCGAGGAGCGCCAGTCGCCGTGCACGTCCAGGATCACATGCGGGCGAGCCCCGGAGAGCGCGCGGCCGAGGAGGACGAACCAGGTCTCGTGAGCACCCTGCACCAGCACGGCGTCGGGTGGCGTCGAGCGCAGCTCGCGGCGCGTCCGGAAGGGCAACGTAAGAAAGTAGAGGGCGCCGTCGAGCCGCCTCGGCCGCCATGGACCCGCGAGCTCGAACACGTCGTCGCGCCGCGGCGCGCCCTCCACGCCGCTCGCCAGGACGCGCATGTGGAACCGCTCGGCGAGCGCGTCGAACTTCGCCCGGAGGCTCTCGTTGAGGGGCAGCCGGTAACGCGTCCGGCCGATCATCAAGAGCCTCGGCTTGCGGCTCATCTGACGGCCCGCCCCGTTTGGCGAGAGGTTCTCGTCGCCGCGACCGACATGGCGGGCGCGGCAGAGCACGGCTTGCTGTGAAGGACGCAACCGCCGATGGCGAAGCAAGCGGCGGAGCTCGGAAGGGGGCTCACGGGGGAAACCAGCCGTTTCCCCCGTGAAGCGAGCCGAAGGTGAGCGACGGTCACCGGGCCGCCTCTATGAGCATCGCCTCCAGGCAGGCGTAGACGGGCTCCGGCGCGAACCTGGCCATCGAGCCCGGCGCCGCGGCCCGCAGTCGCACGCGCAGCTCCTCGTCCGTGAAGAACCGGCGGATCGCCGCCGCGAGCGCCTGGGGATCGTCGGGCGGGACGAGCAGGCCGTTGAGGCCGTCCGTGACGATCTCGCCGACCCCGCCGACATCGGTCGAGATCACCGGCGTCCCGACAGCGAGGCCTTCGATCAGGGCGTGCGGGAAGTTCTCCCACCCGGACGAGAGCAGCTCCGCGTCGGCCGCGGCGAGCAGTTCGAGAACGGTCTCGCGCGGTTGCGCGCCGAGGAAGTGCACGCGGTCGCCAACGCCCAGGTCGGCGACGAAGGATTCGAGCCCGCTGCGCTCCGGTCCGTCCCCGGCCAGAACGAGCGCGACGCCCGCGCAGGCCGCCACCGCCCGCAGGGCGACGTCGAGCGACTTCTGGAGCGAGAGGCGGCCTGCGAACACGAGCGTCGGACCCTCGAAGCCGTGACGTTCCCGCAGCACGTCGCGGTCGCCGAGCTCCGGCACGGAAATCGGGTTCGGCAGCACGACGATCCGGTCGTCCCGGACGAGGTGCCACTCGCCGGCGAGCGTACCGAGAGATGCGCTCGGGATCACGTAGCGGTAGGCGCCCCACAGGGTCAGGTCGCGCACGACCTTCAGCCAGGCGATGCGCGGATCGTGCGAGCGCTGGAACTCCTCGATCGGCAGCCGCGTGAGGCCGTAGCGGAACGCGCGCTCGTAGGCGGGGTCGCCGGTCAGTTTGACGACGCTTCGGACTCGGGCGAGCAGCGAGCCGACGCGGGTGCGACCGTACATGCCGGTCGAGTAGACGACGTCGGCGCCGCGAGCGGCCCGGCGAACGAGAAGCGCGCCGCGGACGTAGCGGAGCAAGACCGGCTGCGCACGCGAGATCCAGTGGACCGGGTACGCCTCGGGTGCGGGCGCGGCAGGTGCGGTGGTCACGACCTCCACCTCGTGCCCACGATCGCGCAGGAACCCGGCCACCTCGGGAGCGTGGCTGGCGGGCCCGCCGACGTCGGGCGGCCAGATCCCGGTGACGATCACGATCCTCACGGCGACGCCGCCGGTTCCGCAGCGTGCTCGCGTTGCAAGCGCAGAACGGCGACCGCCCAGGCGAGCGCGAACACCACCGTCGCGACCAGCACGGCCGCGGCGGCGCCGGCCGCGTCCCACAACGACCCGAAGACCAGCACGAGCGGAATCAGCACCAGCGTCCCGATGCCGTGCGTGGTGATCCGCAGCTCGGGCTTGCCCACCGAGACGGGCAGCGACTTCGTCCACGCGAAGACGAGGCCTACCGCTCCGGCGAGCAGCATCAGGCGGGCGGCGTCCACTGCGGGGGCGTACTTGTCCGTGAACACGACTCGCATCAGCGTCGGCATCCACCAGTACAGGAACGGGACCGACACGACCATCGCCGCCAGGGCGGCGGTGCTGTACCGCCGGAGGCCGGCGAACACGCGCGCCGAGGCGCCGGACTCCCAGTCGCGGGTCTGCTCCGTGATCAGGATCAGGCGGGCCGGTGCGGTGAGCGCGGTGAGCCCCGTCTGGGGCGCCTGGGCGGCGCGGAAGTAGCCGACCTGCCTCGGTATCGAGACCGCCCCGAGGAGGAGCGGCACGATCGCGGTCCGCAGCGAGACGATGCCGGAACCGACACTGGAGCGGACCACGAAGCGGACGATCTCGTCGCGGTCCTCGCCGAGCGGCTCGGGCTGCGCAGCAGGGAATCGATTGAACACGGTGACCGCTGCCCGGCCGACCGCCACGGAGCCCGCGATCTGGCCGAGCACGAGCCCGAGCACCGCCTCGGTGACTCCGAACCGGGAGCCGACGACTAGACCGATCGCCCGCAGCAGCTGCGTCACCAGCGTGTAGGCGGCACGGACGTCGTATCGGCCGGTGAGGACGAGCGCGGCTCCGGCCGGCGCCTCCGGGATGTACGACAGCGGCAACAGCGCCGCGAGCAGGAAGGGATCGCGCAACCCGTGCGCGTTGAACAGCGTGTCCGCGAACGGCGCGACGAGAGCGAGCGCGACCGACGCGAGCAGCGCGCCAACGGACTTCAGCATCATGGCGCGGCGGTAGAGACGCCGCAGGCGTCCCCAGCGGCCGGCGGTCGTGTAGCGGAAGCCGTACTTGATCATCGCCTCCTCGACGGTCAGGTCGAGCAGGACCTGGAAGAAGCCGGCGGCGAAGATCGCCAGGGTGAACAACCCGTATTCGTCCGGGCCGAGCCGGCGCGCTGCCACGATGCTTGCCAGGAACCCGAGAGCAACGCTTCCGTAGAGGCCGAGCGCCGTAGCGGAGCGCCGCCACAGGAGGCGCGTTTGCATCCGGGCGTCCACTATAGTGCCCGCCGGTGGCGGCCAGGACGTCCTTGCGCACGGAGCGGGGCGTCGCGTTTCCGCACGCGTCTGCCGGTGCCTGGGTGCTCGCGCTCGCGTTCCCGATTCTGCTCGTGCACGTCGACTTCCAGCCCGGCTGGGACGCGACCGTCGGTTCGACGCATGCCCATATCGTCCTCTCCGACCTGGCTGTCCTCGCGTGTCTGGTGGCAGCGCTGGCGGCGGCGGTCCGGAACGGGCTCTCATCGCTCCGCGTGGGGGGGCCGGCATGGATCGCGATCGGCGTCTACCTCGCGTGGGTCTGTGCGGCAACCGTCTACCCGCTGCTCGGCTCCGATCCCTATCCCTGGCACGACCATGCAGTCACGACGGCCAAGTACGTCGAGTACGCACTGCTCGCGCCGGCCGCGGTCCTGCTCCTGCGCAGCCGGGACGACCTGTTGCTCTTCCTGTTCGTCGCCGTCGCCTCGAGCGTTGCCGCGTCGACGCTGGCGGTCGTCCAGCTCTTCGGCTGGCGGATCGCCGGCGGCTGGCCGGCCGGCTACCGGCAGCCCTCCTTCCTCGGCCATCACGACTTCGCGGCGCTGTCGGGGGTCGCGCTCGTGGTCGCGCTGGCGGCGATCGCGCTGCCGAGATGGCGGATCGACCGGCGAGTGGCCATGGCAAGTGGCGTCGCGGGCGCCGTCGGTCTGCTCGTGTCCGGCTCGCTCGCGGGCGCGATCGGCCTGCTCGCCGCCGGGGTCGTCGCGGCCGTCGTCGCGCGCGGGTCGGCGCGTCGAATGGTCGCGATCCTCGGCGTCTCGCTCGCCGTGTTCGGCGGCGTCGTCCTCTTCCGCGGGGGCGACGTGAAGTCGTTCCTCCACTACGTCGGGATCGGCAAGAAGGAGGAGCAGCTCGGGGTCGAGAGCTACGTGCAGCGGACGATGCTCGTCTACTACGGCTGGCGGGTCTTCCTCGACCACCCCCTCGTCGGCGCCGGCTGGCAGGCGACGAACGACCCCGCTGTCTACGGGCCGCTGCTGCCGATCTTGCATCGCGAGTTCCCGAACACCCCGGACCAGGGCTTCCCCTCCCCCCAACACCCGTACGGCATCCAGAACGCGTACGTCCAAGCGCTGTCCGATCTCGGCGTCGTCGGGTTCGTGCTGTTTCTGGGAGCGCTGCTGACCCCGCTCGCGCTCGGGTTGCTCCGGCTCTTCCGGGGTCCACCCGAGGCGGACGCTCTCCTCCCCGTTTCGTGGCTGCTGGTGGCGATGGGCGTGCTGACCGCGATCGGCCTCGTCGCCGGCATCCCGCTCGACGCGGTTCTCTGGATCGCCGCCGGCCTCTGCGCCGGCCCGCCGTTGCTGGCAGCGACCGCCGCCGCAGGCGAACCAGACAACGATCCACTCCCCCACCCAGGGTGGGGAGCCGTCCCGCCGCCCGCTACCGGCAACGGTACCGGGAACCTCCGAACGTAACCCACGCGGACAGGTGGCGGTTCCGTGCCAGTGTGTGCACAGGGCGACGGATCGGGGCGGGGAGTCAGCGCGCGCACCGACGGTTGGCCGCGCCGCCGCCTCGGGCCGTGCCGGGTCACGGCCGCTCCGCACACACGCACACGTCCCACCGTTGCCGTCACTACGATGGCTTCCCGATGGCGAAGGTGCTCGTCACGGGCGGCGCGGGCTTCATCGGTTCCAACCTCGTCCGCGGGCTGCTCGAGCGTGGCGACGACGTCCGCGTGCTCGACAACTTCTCGACCGGGAACCGGGCGAACCTCGAGGGTCTGGACGTCGAGGTCGTCGAGGGCGAGCTGCGCAGCTACGAGCGCGTCCACAACGCCGTCCGCGGCACCGAGGTCGTCTACCACCTCGGCGCGCTCGGCTCGGTTCCCCGCTCCGTCCAGGATCCGTTGACGTCGAGCGCGGTCAACGTCGAGGGGACGCTGAACGTCCTGCTCGCCGCCCGCGACGAGGGCGTGCGGCGCGTCGTGTACTCGTCGAGCTCCTCCATCTACGGCTCGCGCGCAGGCCTGCCCGCGAGCGAGGATGCCGCGCCCGATCCGCTCTCGCCGTACGGCGTCGCCAAGCTCGCCGCCGAGCGTTACTGCATCTCGTTCTCTCGCGTCTACGAGCGCTTCGAGAGCGTGGTCGTCCGCTACTTCAACGTCTTCGGCCCCCGCCAGAGCCCCTCGTCGCAGTACGCAGGCGTCGTTCCCTTGTTCATCACCGCGATCGCCGAGGGCCGCCCCGTGACGATCGACGGCGACGGCGAGCAGCGCCGGGACTTCACCTACGTCGAGAACGTCGTCACCGGAACGATCCGTGCAGGCGACATGCCCGGCGTAAGCGGCAGGATCTTCAACCTGGCAGCCAGCTCCCCCGCGACCGTGAACGAGCTGGCGGACACGATCGGGGGCATCCTCGGCAAGCCTGTCGAGCGTCGTGCTGCTCCGCCTCGTGCCGGCGACATCAGGGACTCCTGGGCAGACATCTCCGCCGCGCGCGAGACGCTCGGGTACGAGCCGACCGTCGGGTTCGAGGAAGGGCTCCGACGGACGATCGATCACCTCCGATGATCCGCGTTCTGAGGGCGATCGCCCGTCTGAACATGGGCGGGCCGACGCTGCACGTCTCGTACCTCTCCGCCGGGCTCCGCGAACGCGGCTACGAGACGATGCTCGTCGCGGGAACCGTCGGCCAGGGCGAGCAGTCGATGGCGTACGTGGCGGACGAGCTCGGCGTCCCGGTCGTGACGATCCCGCATCTCCACCGCGAGATCTCGCCGGTTCGCGACCTGCTCGCGACGTGGCGGCTGGCGCGGATCATCCGCATCGAGCGCCCGACGATCCTGCACACGCACACCGCCAAAGCGGGGGCGGTTGGCCGTGCGGCCGCGCTGCTCGCCGGCCGCTCACGCCCCCCGATCATCGTGCACACGTTCCACGGCCACGTCTTGCGCGGCTATTTCGGCCGCTTCTGGACCGGTGTCTTCCGCCTGCTCGAGCGACTGCTCGCCCGGATCACGGACGCGCTCGTCGCCGTCAGCCCGGAGGTCCGCGACGAGCTCGTCGCGCTCGGCGTCGCCCCGGCGTCCAAGTTTCGGGTCATCCGCCTCGGCATCGAGCTCGACAACCGTGTGTCGTCCGACGGCTCCGCCCGGGCCGAGACGAGGCGGACGATGGGCGTCCCCGAGGCGCGGTTCGTCGTGGGTTGGATCGGACGCATGACCGGGGTGAAGCGAACGGACGTGGTGCTGAAAGGGTTCCGCGCGCTGCGGGACAACGGTGTCGACGCGATCCTCTGCATGGTCGGCGACGGCCCCGACCGAGCTGCGGTCGAGCAGCTCGCGGGCGAGCTCGGAATCGTCCGGGATTGTCTGTTCGCCGGCTATCAGGAGGACGTCGGGCCGTTCTTCGCTGCGTTCGACGTGTTCGTCCTGCCGTCGGGGAACGAAGGGACGCCGGTGACTGCGATCGAGGCGTTGGCGGCCGGGTGCCCCGTGGTGGCGACCCGTGTCGGAGGCGTGCCCGACGTCGTCGACGACGGCGTGGACGGCTTCCTCGTCGCGCCGGGCGCAGTGCAGGAGCTTGCCGCGCGGCTAGCCGAGCTCGCCCGCCACCCCGAGTTGCGGGTGCGGATGGGTGCGGCCGGCCGAGAGCGGATGCGGACGCGGTACGCGGTCGACCGCCTGGTCGACGACGTCGACCGGCTCTACCGCGAGCTGCTCGAGTGGAAGGGCATCGACACCTCAGCTCTCAGTGCGGTAGGCGCCGAAACGCGTTGAACGACGGCTTCTTGCGTCCGTCGGTCGTCATCAGCCCCGACTGCCACCCCGGGAGACCCGGCTCGTCGCGGACGAGGAACCAGAGCATCATCGTGATGTGCGGGTTCTTCCACGCGACCGCAAAGGCCTGCGTGAGGTATCGAGCCTGCTTGGTCCAGGAGACCCCGAACTGGGGATCGGGCGGGTTCGTCTGGTAGCCGTACTCGGTGATCCACAGCGGACGCGGTCCGTAGAGGCGGCGCATCTCCGCGATCAGGACGTTGATGTTCGCCAGCGTAATCGCCGTCGGCGCCTGGCCCGAGCGCGTGCTGGACGGCCGCGTGGTCGGGGTCTCGGTCGGGACGCCGTAGTACGGGTTGTGCGCGTACGCGTCGAACTTCCTCATCCCGGCGCGCTTCGCGGCGAGCAGGAAGGCGACCGGTGAGACGGACGGCCTCGCGCTCGTCGGGTTGTTGTTCCCGCGCGGAGCGGTGACGCCGCAGGCGACCTGCTCGCCCTTGAACAGCGTCGCGTGCACGCCGTTGTAGACCGCGTTGCAGATCTTGGCGTACGCCTGCGTGCTCGCGACCACCCACTTCCCGTCGGAACGGACGAACTGCGGCCGCAGGAACGCGGGGTTGTTCGGCTCGTTCCAGGCCGCCCACAGCCGCACCGCAGGCAGGATCCGACCGTCGTTGCCGACATACGTCCCGCTGTAGCGGGCGGCGGCGGCGTAGGCGAACCCGCGGAGGAGCGAGTAGTTCGTCGGCGGACGGTTCGGGCTCTCGCCGCCGTTCGCCCACCGGGGCGTCCCCGTGATCGAGAACAGCAGCTTGATCCCGCGCGAGGCCGCGTACAGCGCCGTGCGGTCGTAGATCGACCAGTCATAGCCGGCGTCGCGCGGGTCGGTGGCATCGAACGGCCGGTGCTTGGCGACGCCGAGCGTGCCGCCCCAGTAGAGGTTGACCCGGAGGACGCCGACGTGGAGCGTCTGGTACTGGGCGAAGACCTGGTCGACGTTGCCGAAGAACGTCTGGCCCTCGTCGTAGACGCCGATGGACATGTGCGCCGTCGCGCCGCCCGAAGGCACACAGAGGCCGGCGGCGGCCGCCAGGGTCGCCGCCAGGACCCCCCACCGTTTACACACCGACCGGCGCCC